>JAISOU010000007.1 GCA_031275395.1 Helicobacteraceae bacterium
ATCCACCCCAGGCCAAAGCGGGTAAATCCCGCGGAATTTTCCCCGGTATCACCCCCCCCCCCCCCCCATAACGCAACAATTCTCATTACGTGCAATTTTCAGTAAATCTTAATCAAAAAAAACGCCGCACACAGCAAAGCGTGTGTGAGCGTATTTTTTTCATGTGAATTTCACCTAATAGGTTTGTATTTTAATCTATGCGTCATCCGTAAAACTGGGGGAGGGCAATATATATTAACGCCAATAGCGTTTTGAAAGTGGCTACCCAACCGTTTTTTTGAGGGTAGGGCGAAACGGTATAAACCCTTTCGTAGAAAGGCGCGGTCTTAATATCGTCCAAAACCATAGACGCAACCCTACGCGATTTACGCGCAGGTACGCCGTTATCGTTCCGCTACGGAAATAACTAGAAGGGGGCGGGAATGCGGGGATTTTACCGCTCTTACGAATAAAAGGTGGGCGTTGGCAGAGTCCCGTTCAACGTCCAATCGCCTAAAGCGTAAATCTTGTAATCGACGGGATCGTGCAAAGTTTGCGTTCGCAGATTACGCCAAAAGCGATCTAAGCCCAAAGCTGACGCGGTAGATCGCGCTCCTAGCGGCTCGAATATGCGATTTGTCAAATCCAGCCCGACTTGCGTTGCGGCGACTTTAGCCGTAGCGACCGATACGGCGAATTTGCCGCGCTCTTCTTGCGTAAGCGCTTCGGCTTTTTGCCAAATAGGATCGATTTGCGCGTTGGCTTTTTCGGTAAGCGCTCTCGCGCCTTCAAGTTTTACCGATAAATCGCCGATATGCCGCAGGATAAACGGATCTTTCTGGGCGCTAGGCGCAAACGAAGCAAGCCAAGGCTTTGCGTCTTTGCCGCGCAGATAGTTTAACCCCGTTTCAAACGCGCCTTCGGCGATACTTAAAAATATGTTGGCGAAAACCAACTGCCCAACCAACGCCCTAGCGGACGAAAACGGCGTGGTAAAAGGCCCCGGGTTGGACAAAATCTCGTTCGCGGAAACTTGAACGCTCTTGAAAGTCAAAGTTCCGCTGTCCGTTCGGCGTTGCCCGACGTTATCCCAATCGTCGTTGATCGTAATGCCCGCGCGGCTTGCGGGTATCGCCGCGACAAGGGATTTTCCTTCGACGGAGTTTTCGCCGCCCGTAATCGTGAGATAATCCGCGTCTTTAGCGCCCGTAGCGAAGCTCGCCGTTCCGTTCCATTCGTAAGAACCGTCCGCTTTTTTAGTCGCGACTACGCTTTTTGAGATTCGATTAAGAGCGTTGCCCCAAAACCAACCGCGCTCAACGGTGTTTTTATGTAATTCGCGCCACTGCTTCTCTTCGCCGTAAAGACGAACGGTCGCTAATTGGTAGTTGTGAAAAGCGTAAAGATGCCCGATCGAGCTATCAACGCGGGAAAACTCTCTGATAATAGCGAGTAACTCTTCCCAACTTCCGCCCGATCCGCCAAGCTCTTTGGCGATAAAAAACGTCAATAAACCGCTTTTTCTGATCGCGTCGCGTTCGTATTTTGGCGACTTAGCCTCTCGATCGCGCTCCACGACCGTTTTGGCAAAATCCTCGTTTAGCGCTTTTGTAATCCTTAGCGCTTCGTCGAAAGATAAAACTTTTCCCATTTCGTATCCTTTTATTTATATGGCGTAATTGTCGGAGGTTTCGCGTTTTACCTCTTCGCCCAACATCGCCTTGAAAATCTTGCGCCGAATCAGTCCAAACTCGTAACCGGAGCGATCGCGCGGCTCTGGTAGCGTTATCTTGATCTCCTCTACTATGCGTCCCGGATTGGAGTTCATAACGACGATCTTGTCGCTAAGAAAGATCGCCTCCTCTACGTCGTGCGTTACCAAGATCATACTTACGCCCTCGGATCGCCATATTCGCTGCAACTCCTCCTGCAAGTGTATCCGCGTGATCGCGTCGAGCGCGCCCAAAGGCTCGTCCAACAGCAAGATCGCGGGGCTATGAGCGAGCGCTCTGGCGATCGCCGCTCTTTGCGCCATACCGCCCGATAGTTGGTGCGGATAGGCGTTTTCAAAACCCTCTAACCGAACAAGCTCTATATGCTCTCTGACGATCCGATCTTTTTCGTTCGCGGCGTCGTTTAGGTTGATCAAAGAGAGCGCGACGTTTTCTTTAAGCGTTAGCCAAGGCAATAAGCGGTGATCTTGAAAAACGATCCCGCGATCTAAACTCGCGCCCTCTACGCGCTTGTTTTCCAATAAAATTACGCCTTCGTAATCGTCGTCCAGCCCTGCGATCAGACGCAAAAGCGTAGTTTTGCCGCAGCCAGAAGGCCCTACGATCGAAACGAACTCGCCCGCATCGACGACAAAACTCGCGTTGGATAGCGCTTCAAAAACCCCGCCGTTTTCCGCTTTGTAGCGCTTTGTAACGTCGCGTATTTCAAGCCGTCCTTGCCTTTCTTCACGCATCGAAACCTACTTTCCAGCGCAATAACCTCTGCTGCGTAAAATACATTGCGCGGTCGATCGCAAAGCCTATCAAACCTATCAAAACCATACATACCAATAGCTGATCGGTCATCAGTAGCTGTTGAGCGCGAAAGATCAAAAATCCCAATCCTTCCAAACCGCTTAACCCCTCCGCGACGACGACGATCGCCCACGCCAAACCCGCCGAATAGCGTAAAGAAACGGCGATAGAGGGCAAAATCGCGGGGAAAACCACTTTGCGGACAAACTGCCATTTCGTCAGTGTTAAAACGTTGGAAAGCTCTATGTAGCTTCGATCGATATGGCGAATGCCCTGCAAAACGTTCAAAAAGACGGGAAAGAAAACCGACTTTGCAATAATCAGGATTTTGGCGGGCGCGCCCAGCCCAAGCCATACGACGATCAACGGCAACCACGCGATCGTAGGGATATGCCTAAGCGTGTTCATCGTCGATCCGAAAAACAGCTCGACTTTGCGCGAAAGCCCCGACGCTACGCCCAATAATATAGCGACGAAAGCGCCGTAAAAGAACCCTTGCGCGACGATCGCGACGCTAACCCAAATATCATTTAGCAGATCTTGATTCCACAACATATACCAAAAGGCTTTTACCACGTCGATAGGCTTCGGCAGAAAAATTTTATCGATCCACTCGTTTTCGCTAGCGACCTGCCAAACGCCAAGAATAATTAACGGCAAAAACGCGCTGATATATAATTGGCGGCTAAAAAACGACAATTTCAACATAGACAAACCTCTTTGCAAAAGCGGGCGTTTCCGCCCGCCTAAAGTTATTTAAGGGACTTTGTAACGGACTTGTAGATCGAATGCGATCCGCCGGCAAAAAATCTACCGTCGATAAACTCGTCAACCTCTTTATCCGTAAGGCTCTTTTGCGTCAATATGTCGTCGCCGTTAGCTATGTAGTAGCGCAAAAACTCTTTGATCGCCAATCTAGCGCGATCGGCGCTAGGCTCGCCGCCCATAAACTCCCACTGCCCCAAGTGCGTGATCTGAAAGAGCGCCACGTCTGTAGGAACTCTCAACTCTTTAGCTATGATCGCCGCCGCTTCGTTGGGGTGATCCGTCGCCCATTCGCGGGTTTTTTCACGAACCGCTAAAAACGCCTTGATTACCGACGGGTATTTATCCGCCAAAGTTTTATTGGCGACGTATGTAACTCTGCCCGCGTAATTGACGTAAACGCCTTCGTCTGCGGGACGATCGACCACTTTTAGCTTGCCCGAAAGCCACGCGGCCGTGAATGCGGGAGCGGCAAGATGCGCCGCCGTCGCGTCCGTCGCGCCCGTGATCACGGACTGGATCGCCAAATTGGAATTGTCGATATTTTCGTGTCTAACGCGCCCTTTTGTCAAGCGCGAATCAAAGGGAATACCCGCTTCGTTCAGGCTTTCAAACGGCGAAGACCAGTAGCACGAGATACGGCTAGAACCAAACTTTTTGCCGTCCAAATCTTTGATCGTGTTGATCTTTTTATTGTCCGCCGCCGCCAAAATAGGCGTGCGGTAACGATTGGAGGGCTCGCTAATCCAAATAACGACCGTATTCAGCCCGTTAATGCGGTGAATTGTCGAAGGATAAACCATTCGCTGCGCGATGGCTAATCGATCGCCGCCGCTACTGCCTACCGCCGCGCTTTCCGCGCCAAGCAATTCCGCCGCGCCCTGCGCGATCAGCGTTACTTTTTTCGTGCCGATTTTGTCAAACTCCTCCTTGAAAAAGCCCTTTTCCAGCGCTACGACCGTCCAAGGCGATTTTTGCAGATTGATCTGCGGAAGAACCGCTTCCGCGCCAAAAGACGCGCTATGAAAAACCCCGACCGCTAAAAGCGAGCCGATAATTGTGGTCTTAACCGACATACTCTATGCCTCCTCAAAACTAAGTTTGACAATCCAAACGCGCGCCATTTGAATTATCGAAAGTGAAGCCTAACAGATTTTTCCTTTAATCCCTATTAAGTTGATCGTATTACTCAAGATTTAGAACGCGACACCGCTATTTTTGGAATGCAAGACCTACAAAAGTTATTCCCGCCTTTCTTCGCGATTAACGCCCCGCGAAGCTATGCGCCTTTACCTCCAACTACGATAAATATAGAGATGGTACGCGATAAGCAAAGAGATTGGCGCGAGCGTTTCAGACGACGGACAATCGGCGCAAACGATTGGGGTAGGGAGAGTAGATCGGAATATCCAAGTAACTTAATTGAAGGCTGACTGTAGACGACCTGAAACGCGCGCGAGGGCAAAAAACTAGAAAGTGGTGGCTCCGGGCAGAATCGAACTGCCGACACGCAGATTTTCAGTCTGCTGCTCTACCAACTGAGCTACAGAGCCGTTTGGCGAAAGAAAGCGCGAATTATATCCGAAAAACCTTAATCGCGCGATCGGCATAAGAGCATTTTTTGGGTTTTAGAGACTATAATGCGTTAATTCATAATTTAAGCGAAGAGAGTATGCCGCGCTACGCCGACGACAAACATAATGAACGCCGCGAACTTGAACCGTCTCAAATGCTTGAGATGATTTTTGAATACGTCGCGCTCATATCTAAAGAAAAAGAGATCGATCGCATTTTAACGTTAATGGCAGACTTTGGGCGCGAGCTTGTCTGCGCCGATCGTTGTTCGATATGGCTACTTAACGAAGATAAAACGAAACTATGGACAAAAGTCGCGCACGGTATTCCTTCGATCTCCATTCCTAGCGACAGCGGCATCGCGGGACACGCGATCTCTGGCGCCGAGCCAATCGTTATAAACGACGCTTACGCCGACGAACGATTTAATCCCGACGTGGATATTCAAACGGGATACGTTACGCGCAATATCACCGCTTTACCGGTTTATGATGGCGAAGGCAGGATTATTGGCGTTTATCAGGCGATCAATAAAATGAGCAAAGAGGCGGTCTTTAGCGACGTCGATCTAGGGCGGCTCAAGCTTGCGGCGAGCTATTCTGGCGCGATGCTCGAAACGGCGATAGCGCAAAAAGAGATCGAAGACACGCAAAAAGACGTGATCTTCACAATGGGCGAGGCGGGCGAAACGCGCTCCAAAGAGACGGGAAACCACGTTAAACGAGTGGCGGAATACTCGTATGTTTTGGCGTTAGCCTTTGGACTGGATAAAAGAGAAGCCGAGCTTTTGCGTATGGCAAGCCCAATGCACGATATAGGCAAGATCGCTATTCCCGACGCGGTATTAAAAAAACCGGGCAAACTTGACGAAGCGGAGTTTGAAATTATGAAAACGCACGCGGCGACGGGTTATCAAATCCTGAAAAACTCCAGTCGTCGTATCTTAAAAGCCGCCGCGATTGTTTCTTATGAACATCACGAAAAGTACAACGGCAAGGGATACCCTCGCGGCTTAAAAGGCGAAGATATTCATATATTTGGACGGATCACGGCGGTTGCGGACGTTTTTGACGCGCTAGGTAGCGATCGCGTATATAAAAAAGCGTGGGAATTAGAAAAGATTCTAGCCCTATTCAAAGAAGAAAGAGGCGAACATTTCGATCCAAAGCTGATCGACGCCTTTTTTAGCTCTCTCGACGGGATTTTATCGATTCGTAATCAATTTTCCGACAACGACAATTCTTTTGGCAATTAGAAGGGCAGGGTTAATTATTTTGGGAGATCAAATTGAGTAGCGTAATTATGCTTGGCACTTACGGCGGGCGGCTTGACGATAAATCGACCACTTCGCTTCTTGTAAGCGATACTATAGCGATTGACGCGGGTAATATATTAAGCCCATTGGGATACGAAGCAAAGAAAATCAATCATATTTTTTTAACGCATAGCCATATCGATCATATAGTCGATCTGCCCTTTTTGATCGACGCCTTTTTTGTCGATCGCTCCGAGCCTCTTAACATATACGGCTTAAAGGAAACGATAGAATCTCTTAAAGATCATATTTTTAACGATCGGATATGGCCTGACTTTAGAGCAATTTTGTTGCCGCGCACTGGCGAACCGTCTATTATATTACGCGATATTAAGCCAAATATGGAATATCTTATCGACGGCGTTAAGCTAACCCCGTTTGCAACCAATCACACGGTTGCAAGCGTAGGATACGTGATCGATAAGAGCGGCAAAAAAATTATGTTTACTTCCGATACGAGTAAATGCGCCGATATATGGAATATATTAAATAACGATCCGTCTATTTCTTCTATTGTTATCGAAGTTTCTTTTCCGTCTCGCCTCGAAAAGTTAGCTATAGATAGCGGACATTTAACGCCGAAAATGTTAAACGAGGAGCTAGAAAACTTATTAAGGGACGACGTAGCTATTTATATCAACCATTTTAAGCCGGATTTTATAGAAACGCTTAAGCAAGAGTTATCCAGTTTTGAACGCACCAAAAAAGCGATAATACTTAACGACGGAATGTTGATTTTATTATGATAAATGCTCGTTGTTTCGCAAGATAGCTACAGAATGGAGTTTGGCAAAGCTATGCAACTCATATCCCCATCATTTCCGGGCGAGCGTTTTAGGCTGACCGACGTCAGAAAGCGTCTGGGTCGATAACGATAATGCAAAATCAAAAGTAGTCGGAGAAAACCTGTGAACAAACAGCAATTAGCGTCGAAAATTTGGGAATCCGCAAACAAAATGCGCTCAAAAATAGAAGCCAATGAATACAAGGACTACATTCTCGGATTCATCTTTTAC
>JAISOU010000063.1 GCA_031275395.1 Helicobacteraceae bacterium
CCCCCCCCCCCCCCCCCCCCCCCCCCCCCCCCCCCCCCCCCCCCCCCCCCAAGCTCGTCTCTTTCATACTTATCAAGGCTGGGATATATGATCGCTAGCAAACGCACCCTTATTTCGCAAGCGCTAGGCGTTCTGTTTTTCTTCGTCTTTGCAGTTTCCGAGAAAGTAATCGCGCACGTTGCGCCATACGTATCCTCGGCGATGTTTGCGATAGGTTGTTTTTTAGCGGGCGTAGCCGTCGTCGGGCGCGCGTGGTGCGCAGTCTATATCGCGGGACGCAAAAACAAGGAGCTTACGCGAGACGGACCTTACTCTTTATGCCGCAATCCGCTCTATTTCTTTAGTTTTTTGGGCGCGGTTGGTATAGGGCTATGCACTACGTCGATCATTTTGACCGCTATAGTTATAGCCGTTTTTGCAATCCTCTATCCTATTACGATCGCTAGCGAGGAGCGCGCGCTACGCGCGTTTTTTGGGGCGGAATACGACGAGTATATGGCGCAAACTCCTAGATTTTTGCCTCGTCCGTCGTTATTTCGAGAACCTCAAGAGCGCCTCGTTAACGCTAAGGTATTTAGACGGGAGCTTTTCGACTCGATCTATTTTGTCGTTCTGATCGGCGTTTTCGCGTCAATCGACGATCTGCGCGAATATGAGGTATGGACGAGTCTATTTAAGATCTACTAACTTCAGATAACTTCAGAAAAAAAGGATTAAGTAGCGGCTATATCTCTTTGCGCTAACCCTATAGAGCTAGTCAAGAACCGCGTAAAGTTCAAAATAGCGTTGAAAAAGTTACAATGGGGGCAGACAAAGAGGAGGGGATAGCGGTTGGAAATCACGGGTAAAATCACGGGCGTTATTAGATACGAGGCGCGTTTGCTCAAGCGGCTAGAAGAGCGCGAGCTTCGCTCTTTTGACATAAACGACGCGCCGTCTTATTGCGTCGTAAAAGACGGATTTTATCGCTTTGGCGTTTCAAAATGGGTATCGCCAAAACGAACGCGATCGTACCCATACGAAAGAGTTTATAACACGCTTGGTTGCTCCAAAAAAATTACGATAATTCCGATCGTCAAAGACGAAGGCAAAAACGGCGATAGAGATTTTATTCAATGGGATACTATATTGCTTATGTCTTTATTGGACGTTTACGTAATTTTGGCGCACTACTCGCAAGCAAGCGTAAAAGAGCGGAAAATTACCGATCAAAAATTTGATAATAACTATGTCGTATCCAAGATAAAAGAGATTGAAAAATGCCATAGCTCGGCATTGCATTGGAATCTAAAAGAGATCGATTCTCTCGCAACTTTGATACAAGAAGCGAAAAATAGCTGCAAAAAGATAGAAAAGCAAATCGGAATTATTCTGCATAACGTTAAAGGTTTAGACGATTTTCAAGCAAAGATTACAAAAGAAGTTTCGACGTTTAAAGAGTTTTCGCGACTTAAAGCCGCGCAAGCTCAAAAAAGAGAATTTGCGACAAGCCAACCAAAAGAGAGTTTAGCGACAATCACAAAAGCGAAAATAACGATCGGTAATTATTTAGGCGGGTTATATTATTTTACCGTTGATGAAACAAGAATTGAAAAAGACGCGCTTTTTCTGATCGAAAGCAAACATTCGCGAAACGCTATTCTGCCAAGCCAAGCGGATATAAAAGACGGGCTATTAAAGATGATACTTTACTCGAACCTTAGCGACGTAACCGCGAACGACAAAGCGCTAAATTGCGTAGCGGTATTGAATTTAACTTCGCAAAAACTCGCGGGAAATATCTCTTCCGTTTCTAGCGATACAGATTTTGACGCTTACGCAAAAAGCGTTAAACTTCTCCCCAATGCAAAGAAGCTAATCGCCGCGCTATTTGAAGAGGCGCGAAAGAATCGGTTTATCGTCAATATAGGGGGCGTAAAGTGATTAAAAGCCCATTACGTTATCCCGGCGGCAAAAGCAGAGCCGCAGAGATGATAGCGCGGCTAATTCCCGATTTTAAGGAGTATAGAGAGCCTTTTGCGGGAGGCGGATCGGTTTGTTTGTATCTAAAACAGCGCTATGCGAATAAAAAGTATTGGATCAACGATCTATACGCGGAACTTTATCTATTTTGGAAAATGGCGCAAAATAACGTCGACTCGTTAATAGAAAAAGTATACGAATGGAAAAACAGATTCAAGGTAGGCAAAGAGTTACATCGGTTTTTAGGCGACAACGCGGGCGTTTTTAGCGACTTAGAAAGAGCGGCGGCTTTTTTTATTTACAACCGTATTACCTTTTCGGGAACGAGTCTTAGCGGAGGATTCAGTCAAGCGGCTTTTGATAAAAGATTTACCGACAGCAGTATTTCGCGCTTACGTCGCTTATCCGAGATAATCGACGATCTATCGATCACAAATTACGATTACGAAAAACTGATCGCTAAGAGCGGACAAGAGGTTTTTATCTATCTCGATCCGCCCTATTATTCGGCGACAAAATCCGCGCTATACGGCAAAAACGGCAATTTGCATAAATCTTTTGATCACGATCGTTTTGTTCAAGTAATGAAAAATTGCCCTCATAAATGGTTAATAACGTATGACGATTGCGAATATATTCGAGATATGTTTTCTTTTGCGCATATTCAAAGTTGGACGCTTAAATACGGAATGCGAAACATAACCGATAGATCGGATCAAAATGGCAGAGAGTTATTTATATCTAACTATTCGTCGCCGCTATGGCGGGATAGATCGCCCGCGCTTCCTTTTTTGGAATATCTAAATTCGCGGCAAAGAAAGCAAATAGTATGATCGCTTAAAACGATTAGAGGTGGCGTAATGATTGAAACTCGCAAACTTGGAAAGAGCGATCTAAACGTTCCTAACGTCTGTCTTGGCACGATGAGTTTCGGAAGCCAAACCGATGAAGCAGACGCGCATAGCCAACTTGATTTTGCGCTGGAAAACGGCGTTAATTTTATCGATACGGCGGAGATGTATCCCGTGCCGCCCGATCAGACGACCTTTAACCAAACGGAAAAGATTGTCGGGCGGTGGATTAAAAACAAGCGGCGCGATTCGATCGTTTTGGCTACCAAAATCGCGGGCGCGGGGCGCGGTATGGAGTATCTGCGCGGCGGCAAAACTTTGCGCGTGAATCGCGAGCAGATACGCGCCGCTTTGGAGGGTTCGCTAAAGCGTTTGCAAACCGACTATATCGATCTCTATCAGATCCATTGGCCGGATCGCAATCAGCCGATGTTTGGGCTATGGCGCTTTGATCCTTCCAAGGAGCGCGAAACGACGCCTATTTTAGAACAGTTAAAGGCGCTTGGCGAACTGGTCAAAGAGGGCAAAATCAGAGCGGTTGGCGTAAGCAACGAACATCCTTGGGGGATTATGGAGTTTGTCCGCGCCGCCAAAGAGCGCGACCTCCCCTATATCGCATCGACCCAAAACGCGTATAACCTGTTAAACCGCAAGTTTGAATACGGCTTGGACGAGGTTTGCTGGCGCGAAAACGTAGCGCTTTTAGCCTATTCTCCCCTCGCCTTTGGGCATTTGACGGCAAAATATCTTGATAATCCTAGCGCGTCGGGGCGTATTACAATCTTTGCCGATCGAAACTACGGCGAACGTTACGATAAACCCGCCGTGCAAAGCGCCGTAAAAGCCTACGCCGATCTGGCGCGATCAAACGGAATAACGCCGACGCACCTAGCGTTATTTTTTCTCGTCCGCCAACCCTTTGTAACCTCGACGATTTTGGGCGCGTCCAATTTAGCGCAGTTAAAAGAGGATATTAACGCCTGCCGCGAACCGATCGATAGCGCTTTGGCCGACGAGCTTTTGCGGCAAATCGATCGGATACACCTGTTTCATTCAAATCCCGCTCCGTAGATTGAAAAGTATGAAGCGCTCGCCGCGACGAAGTCGCCAAAGCTGATCGGCGCGCTAAACCTACGCCGATCAAAAGCGCGAAGAGGCTTTACAAGACGGCAAAGCGGTTGATCTACGCCTTAAATCGGTTATCTTTTGTCGATCAGCGCGTCGATTATTTCGGCAAAACGATCGCGGCGCTCGCGATCCGTAGCGAAAGAACCGATATGACCGCCGTTGAAAATAATTTTTAACTCTTTCGGTTCTTTGGCGGCGTCAAATAAGGCGCGGGCGTGGTTAGGCGCGATTATAGGATCGCGATCGCCGTGAATAATCAAAATCGGCAAACCTTCCAACGCGGCGATATTTTCGATCGGATCGTATTTTTTATCGACTACGCCGCCAAGAAACGGCAGAACGAAATAGCCCAAAAACGAACGCTTCGCAACCTCTTTGGCGATTGTTTCATAACTAGAAAAAGCGCCTTCGGTAATCAGCGCGGCGATCTTATCTTTATACGGCGAACTTGCCGTTAGCGCCGCCGCGCCGCCCAAAGATTGCGCGAAAATAACGACCGCGACGTCGTCAAACTCGTTTAGGGCGTATTCGATCGCCGCCTGAACGTCGGTTATCAGCCCCTCTACGGAAGGTTTTCCGCTAGAAGCGCCATATCCGCGATAGTCGATCGCCAAAACGCTAAAACCGCGCTTGGGTAGCCAATAAACGTTGGGCAGATGCTCGCTAACGTTGCCCGCGTTGCCGTGAAAAAAAAGGATCAAAGCGCGGGGATTTTCGGCTTTGAGATACCACGCATACAGTTTTTGCCCGTCTTTTGTTTCGACTGTTCGCGTTTCGTAATCGACTTCAAAAAACGACGGATCGGCGCGGACGATCTTATCGGGGTGAAAAAAAAACGAAGCGCAGCCGCTTAAACTAAAAGAAATAATCGATAAACAAAAAAGCCTCATTTAGCTTTGCCTCCCCTCGTTTTTCGCTTGCAAACTCTAAGCGAACGGCAAGATTGGTTTCAAGCGCATAGCTGGAATCTAGCTTAAAATTCGTCCGCGCCGTATCCTCGTCGGTTAGATCGTAATCGCGTTTTGCTTCAAAACGAACGCGCAGACGATCGCTCGGCGTTAGAATCGCTCCCGCAGAGCCGCCCGCGTAAAACGCCTGATTATTACGCAATTTTTTGCCCGTTTGCGCCTCCATATCGCCGCCAAGATAAAAAATCGCCTTATCGCTTCCCCACGAAAGAGCCGCCCCGCCCTTAAAATAGCCGTAACCGCCGTTTGGCAAACTCGGCGAATTATCGCGCCAGCCCAAATCCACGCGCCACGAGATCGGCGTGAAAAATTGATCTCTAGCCGCAAAACTTTCGATGCTCATTACCGTAAATCTTCGGATTCGCGTCTTGTCGTCGGCGTGTTGAATCCACAGATCGCCCGCGCTAATCGAGCTTCCCGCCGCGTAGCCCGCAAGCGGATCGACAATATCGTGATAGCTTGGACGGATTCTAAAATTAACGCTTGGCTTATCCTCGTCGTCATAACCCGCGCCAAGCGCTACGCGAGAGATCATATGCCCCTGATCGGGACGCGGCGGCGCGGCGATCGGCTTTGGCGGTTTTTGAGCGATCCCAAGCGAGCTTCGCGCCGACATAAGCGCGAAATAGCGGGCTTTGTATTGATCGTAATCGATCTTTTTTTTGACGTTCAGATATTCGCAATACTCCATCGCCAAATTAAACGCCGCGATCGCGTCTTCCGTATCGAGCGCGGCGATCGCCTCCGCAGGCGCGATCTCGCCGTAGGAAAGAGCTAGCGCCGTATCGACGCTTCGTTTATCGCCGCTTTGAACCAAATGCGAAATCCGCGTCGCGCGAGCGGGGCGAAAAACCGCGCTTTTTAGCATATCGGGCGCGTTGATAATCGCCCTTACGGTATCGATCGGCGCGGCAAAGCCGTGAAAATGCGAGGTAAAATCCGAATCGCCTTTGGCGTATTCCAACAATTCCAGCAATACGAAAGAACAGTTCTCTTTGAAAAAATAGTAATCGCGCGCAAAATAACTAAGCTCCCAAGCGCGAAACAGAAGCCTGTCGATCTCTTTGCGCGAGAAGTTCAGATCGAACTCCCATATATCGCGGTTTTCCAAATTGCCGTATTCTTTAGCTTTTTCGGCGTATGGCAGAGCGGAAAAGTAGCCGCTGTAACCGCCCATCAAACCGAGTATCGAATAGACGAATCCGTTTTCGTCGGGCGGCATATCCGCCGCGTAATTAACCGCGTAGCTAGTCAAGGCATTAACGCTGTCGTTTCTATCGACGCGCAAAAAGGTATGCCCGAACATAGAGGCGGGATTGTTCATATACGCCGCCGTAAATACCAAAATAAGACGATCGCCGCTAACGCCGCCGTACCAATGATCGAAGAGATCGCACGCGACGTTTTCTAAACGGCTTTCGTCGATCGGCAAAGTTTCTTTTAGGTAGCTCCACCGCGCTTTGTAGATACAGCGCGTATCTAGGCTTTCGTTGCCGTCGAAACCGCGAACAAAAAAGGAGTCGATCGTAGCCAAAAGCTCGCTTTGCGGGTTTGTTTTGCCGTCTTTTGCCAAAAAATAGCGGCGATCGTCGATTTCGTTTTCAAACCCGCCAAAAAAGGCGCTTTTATAGCCCGTAACGGCAAGCCACTCTTTTTGGTTTGCTATATCAAGCTCAATCGCTTTGGTTTTAAGCTCCTGCGCGTAGCCCGCAAACAAAACGATCGGGAAAAAAAGTAGTAGAAAAATCCTCATACATTAAAAAGCAAGGAGAGGTCGCCCTCTCCTCGCAAACGCCGTTCTTAGAGAACCGCGTCCATATTTGCCAGAACTTCGCCCGCCGTAATGTTTTCGGCGGTAAAGATTTTGCCGAAATTAGCTTGCGCCGCCGCAAAGAAAGCGGGTTTATCGCTTATGCCCGCGAGATCCGCAAAAGCGTCGAGCGTTTCGCCTTCGCCTTTAGCTACGTCTGCGGCTAGGCGATCGAGGTTGTCGTTCGTAAAGCCGTTTAGCTTCTCGTTGCTTGCAAATACGCCCGCAGCGTTGCAGCCGCTAGTGCCTGTGGTAACGGCATACGCGCCGGAACCCGTACCGTTTACGGTTACGCCAAGAACCTGAAAAACCAGATCGTTGGGCTTTTCTTGAGCGAAAAGCAGATTGCCAAGACCGCAACCGGACGCCGTGTAGCGAGCGCCGCCGTATTGACCGTCGAAAAGCGCGAAAGCGCTAGTAGCTAAAGCGCCCGCAAGAGCGGCGCTGACGAAGACTTTGTTCATTGAGACCCCTTAAATAATTTCGCCTGCATAAGCAAGCGTGGACATTAGTTTAGTCAAAATAGCTTAAGGCCAAATTTCGCAGTTTGCAAAAATTAAAGGAAAATTATGGATTTTGGAGTGCCTTACAAGAGCTAAAGCGTAAAAAATATGGCGCTTAGGGGCGGCGGGCTTGGCAAAAAAGACCGCGATCGAGGCGGCGCGGATTATCCCCTCTTACGGCGAGCGGGAGAGATAAACTTTGAGCTTCTTAATAAACCTATCGCAAAAAGCGTTTGTATTTCAGCCGACGCGGCGGCTTCGCATACCGCCCAACGTTAAAAACGATCGTTTATTTTCAAAGCAAAAGCGTAGAATACGGTTTATGAAACGCGCATTTACTTTGCTAGAGGTCGTTATCGCTACTTTAATTGCGTCGATCGCGGCGATCGCCGCGCTGAATATCGGGGTTCAAAGCTCAAAAATCGCCGATCAGCTCACAAAACGCAAGGCGATCTTAGCGCCGCTCTCGATCGCCGCTTTACACGGCAAAAGCGATTTTCACAACACCGAAAAAACCTACGAGAGCCTGCTTAGCGGCGCTTACGCGATCGACCACGAAGGCTTGAAACGCTATCTGCAAGAGCGCTCCGTTTTCTATACGCAGGAGCTTTACGGGCGTTGGGAGATCGCTCTCGAAGAGGAGATCGAAGGCGCGGAGTTACCGCGATTTGAGATTATCGTTAAGACGATCGGCGCGGAGGGCTTAGAGGGCAGAATCTACGCCGTGCAACCGGAAACTCTTTGATTTTGTCGACGGCGCGGAAGCGCGATACGGGCAAATAATTGGCGTTTTATCGACTTTGTTCGTCTAAAGGACGCTTTTAAGTCTTTTTGCGTTAGCGGCGAGGCGATTAGTCGAAGGATTCGACTATGTAGAAATAATCCGGATTAAACGATGAGTAGTAGGGCGAAATAGTCGCTTCGATATAGGCGTTCAGGCGATTGACTTTCGTAACCACGCCGACCTTTACGCCCGCGAAAAAGATGCCGTCCAAGCCGTTTGTGATCGCCTCGTCGCCCACCTTTACGTTCATCCATGCAGGAATATAGCGGGCGATCATCTCCTGATCGGATTTGCCCATAACGATTCCGGGCGCGCGATCAGAACCGATATAAACGGAATACGAACACTCCGCGTCGCCGTTTAGAAGCGCTCTAGCGTAGCGTCCGATCGGCGCGACGACGATTCCCGCCGCGTTGTTGTTATAGATTAGCCCCTTGACCTCGCCCTGTTTTAGATCGGAGTAATCGACGATGATTTTTTGCATATCGGGCAGTTCGGCGTAGCTAACGGCGCGAACGGCGCGAACGCGAAAGTTCGGCGGCGTTTCGTAGTCTTTGAGCTTTGAGAGGTCGATTAGCTCCGCCGCAAAAGCGTTCAGCACTTCTCGATCGGCTTTTAACGCTTCGTTTTCGGTTCGTAGCCGCTCGATCGTTTCAGCTTGATTAAAATAGGTCTCTTTCCACTCGTCGATCTCCCGCGTCCAAGTAAGATACTGAGATTTAATTGCGGTCGTTACTTCTACAAAAGGCGTTCCGCCCGCGATCTGGAATCTGACGGCAAGCACCGATAGCAGAATTACCGCGGCGGCGAACAGAACGGGTTTGAGCATCTAATCACGATTCGTATGCGAGATGTTGAAGCAGATCTATCTCTTCCAGCACGCGCCCCGCGCCTTTTGCAACCGCCAAAAGCGGCTCTTCGGCGACATAAACGGGCAGATGCGTAGCCTCCGAGAGATATTTATCAAGCCCGTCTAACAGCGCGCCGCCGCCCGCCAAAATCACGCCGTTTTCGACAATATCGCCCGCTAAATCGGGAGGCGTTACCTCTAAAACCGCTTTTAACGCGGCCAAAATATCCTCTAACGTCCCTTTAAGCGCTTCTCGCGCGTCGTCGCTGGTAAAGTCGATCGTCGCCAAAAGCCCCGTGATCTGATCGCGCCCTTTGACCGCTATAGTTTGTTGTTCGCGGGGAGCGATGGCGTTGCCGATTTTGATCTTGATCTCTTCGGCTACGCGCTCGCCGATCAAAAGATTGTGCTTGAGTTTAATGTAGTTGATGATCGCCATATCGAGCTTATCGCCGGCGACTCTGATAGATTTGCTGATCACAAGCCCGCCCAACGAAACCACGCCGATCTCGGTCGTGCCGCCGCCAATATCGACGACAAGCGATCCTCTCGGCTCTTTTACGGGCAGTCCCGCGCCGATCGCCGCCGCCATAGGCTCTTCGATCAGAAATACCTCTCTAGCGCCCGCGCTAATAGCCGACTCTTTGATCGCCTTTCTTTCCACCTGCGTTACGCCGTAGGGAACGCCGACGACGACGCGAGGACGCACGAAAGTTTTGCGCCTATGAACCTTCTCGATAAAGTAGCGGATCATTCGTTCCGTCATCTCAAAGTCGGCGATCACGCCGTCTTTCATTGGGCGAATCGCCAAAATGTTGCCGGGCGTTTTGCCCACCATCTCTTTTGCCTCGCGTCCCACCGCCAAAATACGGTTACGCCCCATTGCGTCGCGCTGAACGGCTACCACGCTTGGCTCGTTGATCGCTATGCCCTGCCCGCGCACGATCACGACCGTGTTCGCCGTGCCTAAGTCGATGGCGATGTCGCTGGAGAATAATCCGATAAGTTTGTCAAAAGACAACATTAGTTTCCTTTACGCGCTTTTCTTTTCCCGCGCTAGTTTGATATATAACGGCTTTTCTTGGTTTTTAACGCAGTTTGCGTTGATCACCACTTCGTAACCTTCAAGCTCCGGCAACTCGTACATACTCTCGCACGTTACCTTTTCAAGAATCGATCGCAAGCCCCTAGCGCCCGTTTTTCGCTTGATCGCCTGTTCGGCTACGGCGCGGATCGCGTCGCTCTCGAAGGTGAGCTTTACGCCGTCGATCGCAAAGAGTTTTTGATACTGTTTTAACAGCGCGTTTTTAGGCTCCGTCATTATGCGCGCCAAATCGTCGGGGCTTAGCTCTTGTAGCGTCGTAACGACGTGAAGCCGCCCGATTAGCTCCGGAATCAAGCCGTAATGCACAAGATCGTCGGGTTCTACTTCTCCGACTAGGGATTTTATCTCTTTTTCGCCGCGCTTAACCCCCGTAAAGCCAAGCGTATTTTTACCGAGCCGCCGCGAGATAATCTCGTCGAGTCCGTCGAACGCGCCGCCGCACACAAAGAGGATATTGGTCGTGTCCATTTGAACGTAATCCTGATTTGGGTGTTTGCGCCCGCCTCGCGGAGTAACGCTGATCTGAGCGCCTTCGATGATTTTCAAAAGCGCCTGCTGAACGCCTTCGCCGCTCACGTCGCGGGTGATTGATCGGTTTTCGCTAAGGCGCGAAATCTTGTCGATCTCGTCGATAAAGACAATTCCGCGCTCGGCTTTCTTTAGATCGCCGTTAGCGTTTTGCAGAAGCTTTGTCAAGATATTTTCCACGTCTTCGCCCACGTAGCCCGCTTCGGTTAAACTCGTCGCGTCGGCGATCGCGATCGGCACGTTGAGGTAACGCGCCAGCGTTTGCGCCATCAGCGTTTTGCCGCTTCCCGTAGGGCCTATCATCAGAACGTTGGATTTTGATATTTCGCTATCGTCGTCGATCTCGTGTTGGCGAAAAATGCGTTTGTAATGGTTATAAACCGCGATTGAAAAGGTCTTTTTCGCGTCCTCCTGCCCAATCACATAGCCGTCTAAAATCTCTTTAAGAGCCTTTGGACTGAACTCCGCAAGATCCATCGCTTTGAACTTTGCCTGCTCTTTGTCTTTCATAATGTCATAGGCGCTCGTTACGCACATCTTGCAAATCCGCGCTTCGCCGCCCGTTAAAATTGGATTTTCCGCGCTTTCGCTCGCGCCGCAAAAACTACATACTTTGGTCGTCATTCGTCCTCCTCGTTTTGACCGCTCGAACGCGGCACGCCCCGCTTGCTCGACAGGATAAATTGGCATAAAGCCTTTGCTTCAGCGCTTAGATCGGCTTTTTCTAACTCTTTTTCAGCCGCCGATCTCGGCGCGCTTTCGCCTCTGAAAATCTCTTTGAATATCGGCTTTAGCGCGTCGATCGCCTCGCGGGAGAAATATCGGCGCAATCCCGTAAGATTAAGCCCCCTGATCTTAGCGCGATTACCCTCCGCCAGCACAAAAGGCGGAATATCTTGGCTAACCGCGCTTGCTCCCGCGATCATCGCGTAAGCGCCGATATGGGTAAATTGATGAATCGCGCTCATTCCGCCTACTACGGCGCGTTCGCCAATCTCCACGTGTCCCGCGAGGGCGACAAAATTGGCGATAATACACCAATCGCCGATTTGATTGTCGTGCGCGACGTGGGTATGCCCCATCAAAAGAACGTCGTTTCCGATTCTCGTTACGCCGCCGCCGCCTACCGTGCCGACGTTGATCTGGCAAAACTCCCTGATCACGTTGCGATCGCCGATAATCAGCTTTGTCGGCTCGCCGTTATATTTGAGATCCTGCGGCGCGGTTCCGATCGAAACGAGAGGAAAGATCTTGTTGTTCGCGCCGATCGTCGTTTGCCCCTCGATATGCGCGCTATGCCCGATCGTCGTGCCTTCGCCGATCGTTACGTTTTTGCCGATAAAAGCGTAAGCGCCGATCGTTACGTTTTTGGCGATCTTCGCGCCCTCTTCTATAATAGCCGCGTTATGTATGCTCATTGTTGTTTATCGACGACCATCGCTTTTAGCGTCGCCTCGCACGCAAGCTCGCCGTCGACGTTTGCCGTAGCCTCCAAAACCCAAACCGCCCCTTTGCGTTTTATCGCTTTGACTTTGTAATCGAGCCGATCGCCCGGGCGGATAGGCTTTCTGAACTTCGCCGAGTCGATGCTCATAAAATAAACGACCTTATTTTTTACCGCCTCCTCCCTCATATCACCCGCGTAAAACGCTAAAACCGCGCCCGCCTGCGCCATTCCCTCGATAATCATCACGCCCGGATAGATCGGGTGTTCGGGAAAATGCCCCTGAAAAACGGGTTCGCTAATCGAGATGTTTTTATACGCTTCCACATATTCGCCGACCTTGACCTCCGTAACGCGATCGACCAATAAAAATGGAACGCGGTGAGGCAAAATCCTTTGAATCTGCATTACGTCCAATACCATAACCGTCCTTGCCAAGAATATAATCGCGTATATTCTACTTTAGCCGCGCTGAACGCTTACTTTTACGCCCTCGCGCGCGGATAATGCGGGGTCGCAAACGCTTCGCTTGAAACGTTACGCGCCGCAATCGCGCAATTACACGCTTTACAATCTGCCTAACGAATGGGCAAGATTGATTGCCGCCGACGGAATGAAGGTCGCGACTTACGCGAAAATCGCGATCGTAGAGAAAGTTAGACGCGACGGGGGGGCGCTTGAAGGACTAAATACCGTCAAAATGCGGTATAATGGATAAAAGGAAACAAATATGATCGTGGCGCACAATATCAAAGAAACTGCGGTAAGAGTTGCCGATTCGTCAAGTAAGACCAAATTGATTTCTGATGAAGAACGGACAAAACGAATGAAAGCGGTTGAATACGCTAAAGCGTCGGTTGCGTTAGAAGGTTTCAGGTTTGATGAAATCGACGAACATGATCTGCGGTTTATAAACGGCGAAATCTCGCTCGCCGAATATGTGGCGAAATGAGCATAGACGAGAGTCGTTCATTAATTGAAAAAAATAAAACTAAGCGCCGTATTGCCGAGTTGTTTATTGAACCAGTTTGCGGGAATTTCGATATACCTCATTTGCAAGAGATTAACCGTCGTATCTTTCAAGATTTGCCCGCGCTTGGTTTTAGCGACGTAACCCCGGGCAGATTTCGTTCGCCTACGCCCGAAAAACTCGATTGGGTTAAATCTCGTAAACTAGAAAGCGTTAATTTAATAACATTTGTCGCCTATTCTTCTATGGATCAAAAAGCGCAAAATAGACTTGACCACGCATTAAAACAGATCGACATTAACGCGCTTACTAAACTAAACGCAATCACGTTTTCTCGAACAATCGCCGAGTTATACGCCGCAATTGATTTCATTCACCCATTTAAGGATGGCAACAGTAGAACATTGCGAGAATTTACAAGAGAACTTGCCGATACATGCGGTTATAAAATTGAGTGGGAGCGCTTTGATAAAACTAAAGCGGGACGCGATATTCTATATATTGCTCGCGATCTAAACGTAAATAAGTTGGCGCTACCGCATATAAAGGATATTAACACAAAACGCGATATTCTTTATACGATAGACGCACTTGAAGGTAACCGCGACCTGATAGACGTTTTGCAAGATGTGATCCAAAAAGGCTTACAGCCAAAAATTCTAAATTTTCAAAGAGGCAGAAGCAAAGACGAAGGGCTGGGGTTTTAGCCTTTCACAGATTTTGTATTTTAACAGCCCAAAATGCGGTTAAAGAAACCTAGATTTAGCCGCTCGCAAAACAAAAAGAGCTTTGACGTTAAAGGGCGCGGTTCAAGCCTTGTCCTAAGCGGCGGGTATCGCGTCCAAACGCATAAAGTATAAATCCATAAAACCTATGACGCAACGTTTAGAGGTAGCCGATACGCCTTTTAGATCTAAACGAAAAACGCATAACTTTTTTGTCAAACGCGATAAATTAGAACGGCTAAAAGAGTATTCGCCTAAGACGATTAAATAATGAAAAGCGCGGAGATCTATTAGTCGGCGCGGGCGAGAGCGACGGCAAAAAGCGGATTTTTATCACGTTTTTCAAGAGCGGCGGCGGCTTCTAAAAGCGTCGTTCCCGTCGTGATTAGATCGTCTAATATGATCGCGTTTGTTTCGGGAAAAGGCTTAACGATAAAACGGCGCGGATGCGATTTGCGAAAGGCGAGCGTCTGACCCGCGTATTTCTCTTTGGATCGGGCGCGAAGCGAGCCAAAACGCGGCGCGATCATACCCGCCGCGCCGGCTTTGGCTAAGAGCGCCGAGTGCGAATACCACGCGTTCAAGCGATCGTCGATCGGGACGAGCGCCGCGCTTTCGTCAAGTTTTAGTTCGCTAAAAAACGGCTTAAACGCCTTGATCGCCAGATATTTTAATACAAAAGAACCAAAGGGATAATACTTCGTTTTTATTAGCGGCTCTATATCGCCAAACTCGTAAAAGGTAATCGCTTTAAGCTCCCGCAAATTATGTATTCTGGCGCGAACGTCGATTGAGCGATCGCATTCGGGGCAGATATATCTCCAGCTTAATTTCTCGCAAAGCAAACAGCGCATTAGCCGCCTCTTTTTAGCGCTCGTTTAATGTTTAATTTTACGTCGCGCTCTTTGATCGCCTCGCGTTTATCGTGTAGCTTTTTGCCCCGCGCCAAAGCGATTAAGATTTTTGCGCGGTTTTTAGAGTTAAAATATAGCTTTAACGCCACGATCGTAAGCCGTTCTAAATTAACGCGCTCGGCGATTTTACGAATCTCTTTTTTATGCAGTAGAAGGCGGCGCGATCGGCTTTCGTCGGGCGCTATGCGCGAATCGGAGTTTTCGTATCTAGTTATATGCATTCCAAAGAGCCAAACCTCCTCGTTTCGTATCACTCGCGCAAAGGCTTCGTTTAGGCTCGCTTTTCCAGCCCTGATACTTTTCACCTCGCTTCCTTCAAGCGCGATTCCCGCCTCGTAGGTTTCCAGAATCTCGAAATTATGGCGCGCTTTGCGATTTTCAATCGTCATAATTCGCCCCTAAAAAACGCGCTTCCGCTTCCGCTAAGAAACCAGCCGTCCTCTCTATATTCCATCAACTCAGGATAGCTTTTTAGCGCCGGTAAGAGCAGATCGTTTAAGTCTTGCGCTTCGTATTCGGCGCGCAAAATATCCGCGCTTGTCATAGTAAGCAGGCGATCGGCTAATCTTGCGTTGGATTGCGCGCGATCGCCGTAGTTTAATCTAAAGGTTTGATAAACCTTTGGAGTTTCGCATAAGATCGGCGGCGTTTTAAGAGTAAAACGCGGCGTAATCTCCGAAAACGGCTCGATTCGTTCGCCTATTCCGCTCACGTTTGCCGCCGCGTAGCCGCTTAAGAAAAACGCTACGTCCGCGCCCACTTTCGCGCCGACCCGCGTTAGCTCTTCGTTAGATAGTTTTAATCCCGCCGCCTCGTTGATCATCATCAGAAAAGTCGCCGCGTCGCTACTTGCGCCGCCTAGCCCCGCGCCGCTTGGTATCTGTTTATAAACGATTACCTTATACGCGGCGGCAAAATCGAATAGCTCCTTGCTAGGATAGATACGACCAAGTTGCGTAAAAGCGCGGTAGATCGAATTGTTTTCGATCGGGCAGTTGAAGTCGCCTACTATATCAAAACCCTTCGCGCTCGCGTTTTCAAACCACAACTTATCGCGCAGAGCGTCGTAGCGGACGAAACGCGACGAGATCAGATGGTAGCCGTCCTCTCTTCTGCCGACAATTTTCAAAAAGATATTGAGTTTTGACGGCGCGTCGTAGATTTTATGAGAGGTCAAAACGAATCTTCGGCGATATAACAAGCGGCGTGAAGCTCCGCGAAAACCTCTAGCGCCGCCCATAGATCGAACGCCGTTAGCGATTTGTAGCGATCAACGATCGACTCTTGCCAGCCGCCGATTTTTGCCCATTCGACCTTTTTTTGTTTGGCGCAAAACTCCGAAGATAGTTTTCTGGCGGCAAGACTTACCTGCAATAAACCCATTGCGATCGCGTTGAAATACGCCCTATCGCTCGCCAAAATAGCGGGATCGGCGCCAAAACGTTTTTGCGCGTCGTAGATTTCCTTGCCGCGCTCCAAAATAAAGCTGACGATAAGCTGATCTGTCGGTTGCATTGTTTGCCTTTGCGTTTATTACGCGGATTTTAACATAGCCTTCTCTTGCCGTTATTGTTCCGCTATTGCCGTTCGCTTCGCCGATCATAAGCGCAATCGCGTAAGAGCGCCGAAATTTAGTCAAATGCGGCGATCCGTCGATCGCCCGTAACTCTTAATACGAGCGGCTACATCCTATTTAGATTTCCGTCCTCTTCGCTTTGAAACTCCAATATATTTGACGCGATTTATAGAAAAATACGTTTGCCTATATGCGGGATTTTTGCGGCTTGGGACAACGCTTTTCCTATGACCAGAATCGCCGGTTTTTCGCACATTTTCGCCATTTTTTCTAAATCGCCAAGCGTTCCTACGATCGTCGTTTGATCGGCGGAGTCTATCTTTGAGATAAAAGCGGCGTTTAACGATAGATCTATCCCTTGTTCTTTTGCGCTTTGAACAATCTTTGCGGCAAAACTATGCGCCATTAAAACGATCGTCGTATAAGGGCAATGATTAAGTTTTTTCACCCATTCGTCGTTAAAGAGCGCCTCTTTTAAGTGCGCCGAAACGATTAAAACGCCCGTTGAAAATCCGCGTAGCGTCGGAGTTATACCGCCCGATATACAGCCCGCAAAAGCGGAAGTTACTCCGCTTATCGTTTCGCACTCCGCGCCGTTTCTATGTAAAAACTCCGCCTCCTCGAAGAGCCGTCCGAATATCGACGGATCGCCGCCCTTAAGCCGCCCTACGTTTAAGCCCATTTTGACGTATTCGAGCGCTTTATTATTGATCTCGTCTTGCGAAAGATTATGCCGCCCTTTTTGTTTTCCCGCGTCAATCTTTATACACTCGTTTGGCAAAAGTTTTACAATCTCTTCGCCGACAAGATTATCTATTAAAGCGACGTCGATCAAGCTTAGCGTTTGCAAAGCTCTTAGCGTCAAGTTTTCCGCTTTTCCCGTTCCGCAACCGATCAAAAAGACCTTACCCGTTTTTTGGGCTTGTTTTTCGTTATTTTTTCGATTTGATTTTAACGTTTCGTAAAACTCTCGCGATCTAATCGGAATAATTTTTTGAATCAGATCGCGTATCTTTTGCGCGTATTTTGGCGAAGCTCCACCCGTGCTGACATTAACGCTTAGATCGTAGTTCTTAAACGCCGCGCCAAAATAAAAATCGCAAAACTCCGGTTTATCGACGCAATTAAGCAAAAAACCATATTTTTTTCTATGGCTAAACAGCTCTTTTGATAGCCGATCGTCGCCCGTCGCGTCGATCGCGATATCAAATACCATATTTTGTAGAAAAGCTAAATCAAACTTGGCGATTTTTACATTTTTATCTAGAAAAAAATCGTCCCTGATCGCCTCCGCGATAATGGTAAGCGAACAGTCGCTTTGCAATACGTTTCGCGCCTTAAGAGCGGCGGCTTTGCCCGCGCCGATCAATAAAACTTTTTTCGGCGTAAGCGCGATCTGAAGGACGTTCATTTTTTGCGGATTTTCACCAACCAATAATCGCCGTTTTGCTTAGTCTGCTCTAAAATTGTATGCCCCTCGCCTTCGACCGATCTCGGTACGTTTTCGATCGGGGCTCCGCTATCTAGCAAAATATCCAAAATCTCGCCGCTTTTCATCTGCGCTAAGTCCATCTTGGTTTTAACAAAGTTCATAGGGCAGGAAACGCCGCGATAATCTTTGAATCGATTAGCGTTTTGCGCAGGTTTTACCTCGATCTTTTTCTCGCGCTCTACGGCGAATTTCAAAGAGTTATCCATAGTCGCGTAAAGCTCGATTACCGCTTTTGCCAGATCGACGACTTTTGCGTTTGCGTCGCCCTCTAATAACGGAGTAAAAGCGGCGTCGATCAGTCCCGTATCTATAAACAGTTTTTTGAACGCCGCTAGAACTTCGCTTTCGCTTCTTGCTTCCTCGCCTCGCGTTATTAACAACATTCTTGCGGCAAGCGTTCTAACGGCTGCAAAGCTCTTCTCTTCAAGCGCGATTTGTAGCGCTTTTTTATCGGCGTCGATCAGATCGTACATTCCCGCGCTACATTCGCCCGCGCCTCTGCCTTTAAGCGAAAAAATTTCTTTTGCGGTATAGTCGTAATATGGGTTTTTATCCTCGTCGAAACTAGGGATTTTTTCGTAGCTTTTAGCAATCTCTATAACCGCTTTTTCGCCGCCGCTGTCGATCCATTCCGCAAATGATTTATACTCGCCTTTCTTGTCAATCCACAGCTTTAACAGATCGGATATAAACGAAGGAAGATAGTAGGCGCTTACAGAAACCGTTTGTTTTGCAAAGCGAGTGATATTTTCGCCGACTTTAGCGCCGACTAATATGCTATATGCTGGATATGCGACGCCGTCTTCTCGTAGGACTTTTCCAAAAAATCCTAGATCGGCGATATGGTGTCTGCCGCAACTATTTGGACAGCCAGAGATATGGATCTTAAAACCTTGCAGAGAATCAAGCGCTATATTTTCTTTTTTTAACTTTTTTTCGATTGCCGCTATAGCGCCGCGCGGTATCGTAATACCAAGTTGGCAGGTCGCCGCGCCCGTACATACGACGCTATCTCCGATGATCGCCGCTTTGGAAGCGATTGGCGATATCTGTTTAATCGTTTCGTGTAGATTGGCTAGCTCGCTTAAGCTAAGATTTCTAAGATAGATATTCTGATCGCTTCCAAAGCGAAGCGTATCTCGATCGGGCGCGATCTCTATTAGTTTTTGCGCTAATAATTTTGCGTTTTGCGCGCTAATATCGCCTAATTGAAGCGCGATTTTCGCGCAGAAGTAACCCGTTTGTTTTTGGGCGATCGCGTAACGATCCAACCATAATTTTTGTTCGTTGTTTAACTTTGGAGGGATTGGATTTTCGATTGGCGCAATTTCGCTAAAGCTTTCAAAGTTAAGTAGCCAATCTACCCCGCTTGATCTTATTTTCTCAACCTTAAAATCGACCTCTTTTCTAAACTCTTCAATGCCTAGCTCCTCTACTAAAAATCTAAGTCTTGCGTTGTTTTTATTTTTCCTATTGCCCTTTTCGTTAAAGACTTCTTTAATCGCCTGCGATAAAAGAAATATCTCCTCTTCGGGCAGAAAATCTAAAAACTTAACGCCAACCTTAGGCTTCGCCCCCATACCGCCGGCTACAAAGACGCTAAAGCCTTTTTTGCCCTCTTTTATCTTGGCTATAAAACCAACGTCGATCAAAGTCGCTCCGCCGCGATCGGCTTGGCTTGCGCTAAAGGCAATTTTATATTTTCTTGGCAGAGCGTATGAATCTTTTTGTTCTAGCATCTTGCGATTAAGCGCTAACGCGTAAGGCGTTACGTCGAAAATCTGATCTTTGGCGATTCCAGAATAGGGATCGGCGGTGATATTGCGAACCGTATTTCCGCCGCCGCCTCTACCCGTTAAGCCGTTTTTGTGTAGCGCTTCTATAACGCTTAGAAAGTTTTCTATCTTAACGTAGTGTAGCTGAACGCCGCCGCGAGTCGTTACGTGTAGCGAGCCGTTTGCGTAAGCGATCGATATATCCGCGAGAGCCAAAAGTTGCGCGGGCGTAATATAACCCGCGGAGAGCTTAACGCGAACCATATAGGTATTAGCTTCGCGCTGTTCGTAAATACCGAAAGGAACGCGAATTGTTTTAAACAACAAACTATCCGATCTGCCCTCGATAAAATCGCCGTATTGTTTTTTGAAAACCTCAAAATCTTCATTAACGGATTGCGGAAGCGCGCTCATTCTATTACCTCTATCTCTTCTTCGTTTGCTATGCCGGATTTAATGCGAAAGGATTTTACTACGGGGTTTTCTCCCGCTAACGAAACGATAATATAGCTAATGTTCGGATCGTAGGCTAAACGAATATCTTCTTGCGACAGACGCGACGGCGTAGCGGGATGCGAATGATAACACGCGGTTAATCTTAAGCCTAGTTTGCCCGCCTCTTTTAGCGCGGTAAACTGCTCGTTTGGATCAAAGCTAAAATGTTCCTCGCTATTATCGACGTTTTTCATTTTGTATATTTTTTTAATCGACTCTTTATCACCCGCCAAATAACCGCACGCCTCGATTGGCGCGTCTGCTTTTGCGTGATCGATTAACGCTTCATAAACCGATTTTACAATTTTAATCATATTTATTCTCGCATACCGCTTGCTCGTAATCGATTAACTCTTTTATACCGTTATCTCCGCAAACTCTGCACTTGGGGTTTCTCTTAAAACGGACGGTTCTAAAGGTCATAGATTTTGCCTCGAAGCTAAGCAGAGAGTTAAACAGCGGCGTTCCGACGTTTGTAATATATTTTAACGCTTCTGTCGCCTGTATCGTCCCCAAAATCCCCGCGACCGCTCCCAAAATCCCCGCGCTACTACAAGTTGGGACTTCGTTCGGCGGCGGCGGAGCGTTAAACGCGCAGGCGTAGCAGGCGCTTTTATGCGGATCGACGCTCATCGTTTGTCCGGTAAAGCGCAGAATACCGCCGTGAGAATATGGTTTATTCGCCAAAACGCAAGCGTCGTTTATTAAAAACTTTGTCGCAAAATTGTCCGTTCCGTCTATCACAAAATCGTAAGGAGCGATCAGATTTAATATGCTTTCCGCAGAAACCATCGTTTGATAGGTATTAACCTTGATATGCGGGTTAATTGCAAGCATTTTGCGCTTTGCCGATTCTACCTTTGGCGTTCCTACCTCTTCGGTTGTGTGGATAATCTGTCTTTGCAAATTGCTTAAATCGACGACGTCGCCGTCTATTATGCCGATCTCTCCGACTCCCGCGGCCGAAAGATAAAGCGCTATAGGCGATCCTAATCCTCCCGCTCCAATCACAAGAACTTTGGAGTTTATAATTTTTTCCTGTCCCTCGATCCCGACCTCTTCTAAGATGATATGTCTTGAAAAGCGCTCTAGCTCCTCTTCGCTAAAATCTCTCAAGCGCCGCCTCCCATAAAGTAGAGAAAATTAACGCGATCGCCCTCTTTTAATCGCTGAGTCGCGTAGTTTTCGTGAGCAACAAACTCGTCGTTTAACTGAACCGAAACCGTGTACGGTCGTTCTATCTCCTCTAATTTTAGAAGCTCGGAGACCGTAAGCGCTTCATTAGAAAAACTTTTTGCCTCGTCGTTTATGATCAGATTCATCTTTTCCCTTTTTAAAAGTTAATTTTACTCGCTTACCCTTTAATGTGAAGCCCGCACTCTTTATGCTCGGGGTTTTCCCACCACCATCTGCCCGATCTTATATCCTCGCCTTCGGCTACCGCTCTTGTACAGGGTTCGCAACCGATACTCTTAAAACCTTCCGCGTAAAGCGGGTGAAGCGGCAGATCGTTCTGCGCGATATAGTCGTAGAGCTCTTTTTCGCTCCAATCAAAAATCGGGTTAATTTTCAAAAGACGATATTTTTCGTCGTATTCTACTAATTGTAAATTAGCCCTTGTGATCGATTGCGCCGCTCTTAATCCCGTTATCCACGCGCTTTTATTTTTTAACGCCCTTTCTAGCGGGCGCACCTTTCTAATATCGCAACATAAACGCCGTTTTTCTAAACTTTCGCGCATACCGTAATCGCCAAGCTCGGTTTCAAGCTCTTTAACCTCGCTTTGATCGGGATAGTATTTTATAATTTTAACGTTGAAAAACCGCTCGATCTCATTGTGAAACGTTTCGCTTTGATGAAAATGTTTAAGCGTTTCAAGCGTGAAAATCTCGATATTATCGTGATCTTTTAATAGATGCAAGAGCGCTATATCTTCCGCTTGATAGCTACAAGAAAATCCGATCGCCCCTTTGATTTCATTTAATATATCGTAAAGGCGATCGCGCTCATATAACATAGTCGCTCCACTCGTTGTTTTCGTCGTATATCTTTGCCTGTTTGAAATGGATAAATAGCCTTTCGCGGTTTTGCGCTTTTATCTCGTTCCAACGTTTCTTTTCTATATCGGCTTCGATCTCTTGCGATCCGATCAGGGTTTTTAACTCGACGCGAACGCGGTTTCCTAATATTCTATACGTCGCGATAGTCGCTTCCAAACCTTTGCCGTCCTCGTTGTCAAAGTCGATCGTAACGTCGTGCGGACGCACGAAAAACTCTACTCCCCGTTTATTTTCTTTTCCGTTAGGGCGCACAATTCCGCGCTCAAATCTTGCGTGAAAAAGATTAACGTTTCCTAGAAAACCGTAAACAAAAGGATTTGCGGGGTTGTCATAAACCTCCTCGGGCGTTCCGATCTGCTCTATTTTACCTTTGTTTAATATTACGATCTTATCGGAAACCTCTAACGCCTCTTCCTGATCGTGCGTTACAAATACGCTTGTTACGTGAATCTCGTCGTGCAAAAATCTTAACCATCTTCTAAGCTCTTGTCTTACCTTCGCGTCTAACGCTCCAAACGGTTCGTCTAGCAATAAAACCTTTGGCTCTACCGCCAAAGCGCGCGCTAAAGCCACCCTTTGTTTCTGCCCGCCGCTTAATTCGCTAGGATAACGCTTTGCCATCGATTGGAGTTGCACCATTGATAGCAGATGATTAACCTTATCCGTAATTTCACTCTTGCTTGGTCTATTCTTGCTTGGACGCACTCTTAAGCCGAAAGCTACGTTTTCAAAAACCGTCTTATGCTTAAATAAAGCGTAGTGCTGAAAGACAAATCCGACGCCCCTATCTTTTATCGGTTTATAGGTCGTATCCTCGCCAAAAAAGTTAATGCTACCCCGATCGGGATTTTCCAATCCCGCGATAATTCTTAAGAGCGTCGTTTTTCCGCTTCCCGAAGGCCCTAATAGAGCGGTCAATTCCCCGCTAGGAATCGTTAGGTTGATATTATCCAAAGCGCTAAAAGCGCCAAACTGTTTGCCGATCTGCGATATTTCTATACTCACAAGTTCTCCTCCCTCTTTGCGTTTCTTCTTTGAATTAAGATAAAATGCTCGATAATATATTTTACAATTAGCGTTACCAACGATAAAAGCGTTAGAAGCGAAGCGATCGAAAACGCGGCGCTATATAGGTATTCGTTGTAAAGAATCTCTATATGTAGCGGCATCGTCATTGTAACGCCTCTAATTAATCCTGAAACGACGGCTACCGCGCCGAACTCTCCCATAGCTCTAGCGTTGGTCAATATCACTCCGTATAAAACGCCCCATTTGATATTTGGAAGCGTAACTCTAAAGAATATTTGCAAGCCGCCCGCGCCCAAAGTTAGCGCCGCCTCTTCGTCGTCTTTGCCCAACTCCTGCATTAACGGTATTAACTCTTTAGCCACAAACGGAAAGGTAACAAAAGTGCTCGCTAACACAAGACCCGGAACCGCAAAAACAATCTTTATGTTTAGTTCAGATAACCATGCGCCGAACCAGCCGAACGCGCCGAAAAGCAAAACGAAAATCAGCCCCGCGATCACGGGCGAAATGGCAAACGGCGCTTCGATCATCGTCGTTAAAATCTGTTTGCCTTTGAAGTCGTATTTTGAGATCGCCCACGCAAGCAATATGCCAAAAAAGGTATTTAACGGAACGCAGATCGCGGCGACCAAGAGCGTTAATTTGATCGCCGCGAAAGCGTCGTTTTCGGCGATCGCGCTAAAATAGTAGCTAAAGCCGCTCGAGAGCGCGGAAAAAGTTAATTTAATCGACTCGATAAAATCTTTTTTTTCGATTGCGTCGGAATAAGAGGCAAAGCCGATAGATTCGATATAGGTTTCAATACCTCTTCTTAACGCTTCGCTAAAAATCGTGTATATCGGCAAGATAATAAAAACGACTAAAAATGTTATTGTAATCGTAATTAAGATCGGTCTAATCCATTTTGGCTCGCTTGCGACGCCTTTGACGTTATTGCTCATTTGCTACCTCTCGTTTTTGAGAATCGTTGCAAAAAGTTGATTAACAGTAGCAACGCAAAGGATATAACAAGCATAATAACGCCGATCGCGCTGGCTCCCTCGTAATCAAACTCCATCAGTTTCTTAACGATCAAAAGCGGAACGATTTCCGTTTCATAAGGCATATTGCTGGAAATAAAGATCACCGATCCGTATTCGCCTACGCCTCTGGCGAACGCCAAAGCAAAACCCGTTAATAACGCGGGGTAGATCGAAGGAAAAATAACGTGTCTAAATATCTGAAAAAAGTTAGCGCCTAGCGAACTTGCCGCCTCTTCTAACTCCCGATCCAACTCCTCGATCACGGGCTGAACGCTACGCACCACAAAAGGCAGACCGATAAATACGAGCGCGATCACAATTCCCGTTTTTGAATAAGCTACGCTCAAATCTATATTCTCCAAAAAACTTCTAAAACAGCTTTCCTCTTCGGGGCAAGCGTCGAAATTAGGCGCGAACGAGCGCAATTTCTCCTGCAATGACTGCAAAGGCTCGCCTAACAATCCGTTAGGAGCGAAGATTGCCGTTAAAGAGATTCCCGTAACCGCCGTCGGGATCGCAAAAGGTAGATCGATAAGCGCGTCTACGATTCGCTTTCCATAAAAACTATACCGCGCCAAAACCCACGCGATAATTAACCCAAAAAACGCGTTGATGCACGCCGCTAAGAATGTCGTCCCAAACGAGATTTTTAGCGCCGTCGTAACTCTTTGATCGGATAGGATCGCCCAGTAGTATTTAAACGATTCGGCAAACGAAGTCGTAAGCGCGCTTAAGAGTCCCTGATCGGATAAGATCGCGCTAAACTCCTTAAAGCCCGGCTTAAACGAAAAGAGAATTAACGCGCTTAACGGTATCAAAACCAGTAGCGACATATATGTTAAAGAAAGCCCTAGCGTTATGCCAAAACCCGGCAATCGCGCCGTATTTTTAGATTTTCTATTAAACAACATATATGCCGCCGTTTTTATCTATTTTTTATAGATTTTGTCAAACTCGCCGCCGTTGGAAAAGTGCTTTTTAGTCGCCTCCGCCCATCCGCCGAAATCTTTGTCGATCGTTACGAATTCCAGTTTAGGAAATTGTTTCGCGAACTCTTTCGCCACTTCCGCGTCCGTAGGGCGATAGTAGTTTTTCGCCGCTATGCGCTGACCCTCTTTGGAATAAAGATATTGCAGGTATGCCGTAGCCACCTTCTCCGTGCCTTTTTTCTTAACGTTCGCATCGACCAAACTCACCGAAGGCTCGGCTAGAATACTTAGGCTAGGAACGACAATCTCGACCTTGCTTTTTCCAAGCTCGTTGATCGATAAAAACGCCTCGTTTTCCCACGCCAAAAGCACGTCGCCGATACCGCGCTGAACAAACGTATTTGTAGAACCTCTAGCGCCGCTATCCAACACGGGAACGTTCTTAAACAGTTTAGTTACAAACTCTCTAGCCTTGCTTTCGTCGTTGCCGTTATGTTTAAGAGCGTACGCCCACGCCGCCAAGTAATTCCAACGCGCCCCGCCCGAAGTTTTAGGATCGGGCGTGATCACCTTAACGCCGCTTTTGATCAGATCGTCCCAATCTTTGATCTTTTTGGGATTGCCCGCCCGCACCAAAAATACGATCGTCGAAGTGTATGGAGCGCTGTTGTTCGCAAAGCGCTTTTGCCAATCGGGATCGATAATTTTCGCCTTTTCAACGATCGCGTCGATGTCGCCGCCAAGCGCCAACGTTACCACGTCCGCGTCGTTGCCTTCGATCACGCTTCGCGCTTGACCGCCCGAACCGCCGTGAGATTGGCGAATGGTTACGTCGTCTCCCGTTTGAGCCTTGTAGTGTTTCGCGAACGCGGCGTTGAACTCTTTATAAAGCTCCCGCGTCGGATCGTACGAGACGTTCAAAATCTCGTATTGAGCGGCTTGTAGAACAGCCGCAGACAGAATTAGCCCTGCCGCCAAAATGCGTTTTGCAAAACTCATTTTGCTCTCCTTGCATAAAAATGAAAGCGGCACTATACACAAAAAAACTATAAATGTCAAGTAAATCGATTGGATTTATCTAAATTATTTTACCAGACCTCCCGTCGGGCGTCTGATTGCCGCGCTTTCGCCTTTTTAGAATGTCGAGTGGAATTGTAGATAAAATCCGCTTACGCGAAAAACGCGGCGGCTTCGCCAACAAGGCTTTTGATACCATTGCGGAAGTGAAAAAATATATTAAAGCGGTTCTGATCGTTTTGCTCGCGGCGCTATTGGCGGTTGGCGCAGTAGGTATCAGAGCGTATCTGGAGATTGGGCATACGCCAAACGCGGAAGATTTTGCGCGTTACGAGGGGCTGGAGTATTTCAAAAACGGGCGGTTTCAAAGCCCCGAAGATACGCCCTCTTACCCCGATCGTATTCGCGGCGGGCGCGGCGGCTGGGCTAGGTTTCTAACGCGCTCCCCAAACGCCCCAAAAGACGAGATTCCAAAGGTTAAGCCCGTTTTTGGCGCTCCCAACGAGGAACTTGCCGCCTATTGGCTTGGACATTCGTCGCTGATTATCGAGATTGAAGGCGAGCGGATTTTGGTCGATCCCGTTTTTGGAAACGCCGCGCCGATTCCTTTTGCCGTCGGTCGTTTTACGCCGCCCGTTTTAACGCCAAAGGAGCTGCCGCCGATCGATATTGTCCTGATCACGCACGATCACTACGATCATCTGGAATACGCGACTATCCGCGCGCTAAGAGAAAGCGTTCCGCGCTTTGTCGTGCCGCTCGGAGTCGGCGCTCATCTTGCCAAATGGGGAGTGGATAGAAAGAAAATAACGGAGCTTGGCTGGGACGAAAACCTCTCTTTCGGCGCGCTGACAATCGCGGCGGACAGGACGATCCACTATTCGGGACGAACCTTCGGTTCGCGCGCGCAAACGCTATGGGTAAGTTACGCGCTACTTGGCGAGCGCAATAGGGCGTTTATCAGCGGCGATTCCGGTTACGGCGAACATTATGCGGCGATTGGCGAAAAATACGGCGGTTTTGATCTTGCCTTTATCGAGATCGACGGCTGGAATCCGGGCTGGCCTAAAACGCATATGTTTCCCGAAGAGGTTATAAAGGCTTACAGGGATATTAAAGCCCGCGCGTTTGTTCCCGTTCATTGGGGCGTTTTCGATCTGGCTTTGCACCCTTGGAAGGAGTCGATCGAGATGATCGCCTCTCTCGCCGATTCAGAGGGCGACGTCGTTTTGCTAACGCCGCTTATGGGCGAAAAGATCGAGGCGCTCAAAACGGATACGTCGCGCTGGTACGAGGCGCTCGAATAAAAATCGCCCCGTTTTTTGTTACTCTCCCGCGAAAATAAGCGTCGCCTTTGCGCCTTTAGAATCTACGGTTGAAAGCGTCAATTCGTCGCCGTCGAGATTCCAAGCGCGAGCGTTTTGCAAATAGCTAAAAAACTCGCTCTCCTTAAACCCCTCCGATTCTGTAAGCGACGCTATTTGCGTAACGCCGATCGGCTTAACGCTGATCGTTTGGTTTTCGCCGATCTCGTAAGGGACAAAAAAGCGATTTGGCGCGCCCGCGCCGCTTATGCGATCCGTTTCAAACACGATCGTAAAAGCGCGAAAGAATCCCGCCTTTTCAAGAGCCTTTCGATCCATCTCGATATATCCTCGATCCGTCTTAACTTTGACAAGCCGCCACTCTTTGCTCGCAATATCCGTATAGTTCGCTTGCGCGACGCAGCCAAACGTCGCAAAAGCGATTAAAACGAGCGCGAAAGTCGTCAAACCTTTTTTCATAATAGATACTCCTTTTTGTAAAGCGGATTAACGTTAAGAACCCAACCGCTAAGTTTTGAACTTGCTTAACTCCAGTCGCAGTTGTTTTTGGCGGTGTAAGATGCGAAGCGAGATCGGCGATCTCTTTAATGCTCGCGGCGCTTTCGTTGGTTCGAGAGCCGATCTCTTCGACGCTCGTTAAAACCCCTTGCGTCTTATGCACGATTTCGCGAGAGTCGGACGCGGTTTTCGATAGCCGATCTTTAACGCGGTCGATCTCTTTCGCGCCGCTTTCGACTAGGCCGTTTGCCGTCGTCGCGCTTTCGAGCAGGGTTTCAAACTCCTTCGCGTTTTGCTCCATAGAGCTTGCCGCGTCGCCGATCGACTGAACGGTCATGGCGATCGTCGCGCCCGTTTCGGCTAAACTCTTTTGCGCGCGTTCGGCGAGTTTTCGCGCCTCGTCCGCGACGACGGCAAAACCGCGTCCCGCTTCGCCCGCCCGCGCCGCTTCGATCGCGGCGTTTAGGGCGAGCAGATTAGTCTGATCGGCTATGTCGCCTATCACGCTTAAAACGTTCTTTACGGAGTCGGCTTCGCGCGTTAGTTGCGTTAAACGTTCGCTTAGTTCCATTTGCGCTTCGCTCCCGCTTTTGACTAAACGCGCCACCTTTTCAATATGTTGGCGCGAATTATCGAGATTTGCGGCGGCGGAGTTAATAACGTTTTTCGTTTCTTCAAGCGCGTTTTGTAGCTGTTCAAGCAGTTCGTTGGTTTCGCTCCCGTTTGCGGCGATCTTGATTGTCGCGTCAAGATTGGCTTTGGCGCGATCGTAGATCGACGCGCCGCTTGCGTCTAACTGCGACGAGATCGAGGCGTTTTCGCTCGCGCTTTCGATCGCCTTTTGAACCTCGTTTATCAGCGCGTTTAGATCCGCGCAAAGCGCGCCGATTTCATTGGGGTTTTCGCCAAGCCTCGTTTCAAAATCGAGATCCCGCGCGATCGTTTTAACCGCCGACTGCGCGACGCCGATCGGGCTAAGAAACTTGGCAATCGCGATCCAGCTTACGATCGCGGCGAGGATAAAACTTAAAACGCCGATAATAATCGAGTTTATCAGCGTGCGAAAAAGTTGCTCGTCGATCTCCGATAGCGGTATATCCGCGCCCGCTACGAATCTTACGTCGTCGTTCAGAGTAATCGGGATAAAAACGCTTCTATGCGTTCCCCAGTCGTCGATATATTCGTCAAATTGAGTTTGATTTGTTTTTAACGCTTCGCCAATCTTGGGGCTTGGCTCTTCGTATAGATAGAGCGGCTCGTTCTCTAGTTCGCCGCTTTTGATCTCCTCCTCTTGCGGGGTATCGACGACAAAACGAAATCCTTCGCTAGATTCTACGAGCGTATAGATAAACTCTATGCGCGTATCTTGCGCGAACCTATACGCTCGTTCGTTAAATTGCGCGAAAGTTTCGGCGTTCAGAACGCCATTTGCCGACTGTTCGGGCGCTAAAGCCGCCGCCGCGATAAGCCGCTCGTCAATGCTACGGCTAATATACTTTTTGCGTTCCATATAGACGAAAACGCCGTAGCTAACAGCCGTAAGGGCGTTAAGTAGCAAAACCATTATCAGGAACCGCCCGCGAATAGACGACCAAAACGACGTCGCAAAACCTTTCTATAATAAAAGCGCGAATTAGAAACGACCTATAATATCACAATATTTACGAAACCGAGCGATATTTAATCGATGTTTATAGATTTTCAAAAATATAGTTCGATTAGGATTGGTTCGACGATCAAAGTCGAGACGATCGGCGATCGCGGTTTTGATCCCTCGCGCTTTTTCGTAGTCGGAAACGCCTGCAACCTACTTGTTTCGCCAAATCCGCCGCCGATCGCGATCTTGGATCGCTCGTTTGAATACTGCCGCGTCGAAGGCGGCGCGCTGATCGCGGGAGGTAAAACGCCGATCGGACGTCTTGTTTCGCTATGCAAAAAAGAGGATTTCGGCGGCTTGGAGTTTTTATCCGGACTGCCCGGCAGCGTCGGCGGTCTGATAGCGATGAACGCGGGGCTAAAGAAACGCTCCGCGTTTGATCGACTTTTATGGGTCGATCTCGGGCGCGGCGCGATCGAAGCTAAAACGATCGAATATGGATACCGCTTCGCCAAATTAGACGGCGTCGTTTTTGAAGCGGCGTTTATGCTAAACAAAGGCTTCGATCGCGTTCTGGAAGCCTCATTTTTGGAGATCCGCTCTAAACAGCCAAAAGAGCCGAGCGCGGGAAGCTGTTTCAAAAACCCCGACGGCGCCTACGCGGGAGCGCTGATCGAGGCTACAGGCTTGCGCGGTTTTAGGCGCGGCGGCGCGGGCTTTAGCGATAAACACGCCAATTTTTTGGTTAATCTCGGCGGCGCGACTTACGACGATGCGCTATGGTTGATCGACGAGGCAAAACGCCGCGTTTTAGATCGTTTTAATATCGCGCTCGAAACGGAGATCAAGATTTTAAGCCGATAAAAACTTACGCGCTTTGCAAATACCTAGTATAAGAGCGGCGCGCAGGAGCAAGAAGGGCGAAATACGCCAATCGCAAGCCAAAAAACGGGAGTTTTGACGCGAATAAAACGGGCATTTTCAAACAAACGCGCTCTGCGCCCAACTTTCTTGGCTTTTATCTTTGTATCGACGTTTTTTAGAGCGGCTATGAAAGCAAAAATAAATATGCTATGCTTCAACTTTGCTAGTTCAGCCTTACAATATAAAGGCGAAAAGGAGATTAAAATGAGCGATTGGGCAAAAGAGCTTAAGCTAAGTTCGGTCGGAAAGGTTTATCACAACCTTTCTTTCGGCGAAATCTACGAACACGAGAAGAAAAACGGCGAGGTCGTTTTTACAAAAAGCGGCGCGGCGGCGGTCGATACGGGCAAATTCACGGGGCGTAGCCCAAAGGACAAATACTTTGTCAAAGCCGATCCTTCGCAAAAGTATATCGCTTGGGGCAAGGTCAATCAGCCGACGAGCAAAGAGGCGTTCGACGATCTTTTCGCGCTTACCAAAGAGCGTTTGAGCGGCAAAGATCTCTACGTTTTTGACGGCTATTCGGGCGCAAACGCCAAAACGCGCAAGAGCGTGCGTTTCGTTACGGAGCTTGCGTGGCAGCACCACTTTGTAACCAATATGTTTATCCGTCCGAGTAAGACGGATCTGGAAAGCTATAAACCGGATTTTCTCGTCTATAACGCCTGCAAAACGGTCGATAACGACTACAAAAAACACGGGCATAACTCCGAAGTTTTTGTCGTGTTCAACATTGAAGAAAATATCGCGCTGATCGGCGGCACATACTACGGCGGCGAGATGAAAAAGGGCGTTTTCACGATGATGAACTATTGGTTGCCTTTGCAGGGCATTTTGTCTATGCACTGCTCGGCAAACGTGGGCGCTAAGGGCGATACGGCGTTGTTTTTCGGACTTTCAGGCACGGGCAAAACGACGCTATCAACCGATCCCGATCGCAAACTCATAGGCGACGACGAACACGGCTGGGACGACGACGGCGTTTTTAACTTTGAGGGGGGTTGCTACGCCAAAACGATCAAACTCGATCCCAAAAGCGAACCTGAAATCTACGCGGCGATCAAGCGCGACGCGCTTTTGGAAAACGTCGTCATTAGAGCCGACGGCAGCGTCGATTACGACGACGGGAGCAAGACCGAGAACACGCGAGTTAGCTATCCGATCGAGCATATCGCAAACCACGAAAAAACGCTTAAAGCGGGACACCCCAACAATATAATTTTCCTCTCCTACGACGCTTTTGGCGTTCTGCCGCCCGTCGCTAAGTTGAGTAAAGAACAGGCGATGTATTACTTTTTGAGCGGATACACGGCGAAAGTGGCGGGGACTGAACGCGGCGTTACCGAACCGCAAACGACGTTTAGCGCCTGCTTTGGCGAAGTGTTTATGACGCTTCACCCGACCGATTACGCCAAACTGCTCGGCGAAAAGATCGACAAACACAAAGCGAACGTCTATCTGGTCAATACGGGATTAAGCGGCGGCGCGTATGGAGTGGGCAAACGAATGAGCATTAAAACCACGCGCGGTTGCGTAACGGCGATTTTAGACGGTTCGATCGAAAAATCCTCGTTCAAAACAATGCCGATCTTTGGTTTGGCGATTCCCGAAACGTTAGCGGGAGTCGATAGCGCGATTTTAGATCCTAGAAGCGCGTGGGCGGATAAAGCGGCATACGACGCGACGGCGAGAAAACTCGCCGAAGAGTTTATTAAAAACTTCAAACGCTATCAAGGCGGAAACAGCGCGTTTGATTTTAGCGCGGCGGGGCCAAAAATATAGCGATCGACGGATCGGAAACCTCCGATCCCTCGTTAGTTTTTAGCTCGTTACGGTTTCAAAAAGCGCTAATAAGAAAAGAGCGTATGGGAAGATTGACGAGAGTATATAAAGACAAATTGCGAAGAATCTATTTTTTTAGTTTTATCGTTTGCGATCGCGCCGGGATTGTTTAAGTTGGATCAGTTAAGCGGCGCGTTTTATCGGCTTTTTTTCTGCGCGGCGGCGGTTGTTAGTATAAATCGGCGCTCTAAAGCCGCCTCCTTTTAAGCGGTAGGGTTTTATGGCGGTAAAAGCTATCTTTATCACGGCGACGGGAACCGACGCGGGAAAAACGTTTATCGCTTCGTCGCTAATCGCTTATTACTCGGCTTTAGGGCTAAAGGTCGCGCCTTTTAAGCCGATTGAAACGGGCGTTTTATCGCGGCCGCAAGACGCGGCTACGCTTCAAAAGATTGCGCTTGGTTTTGATCATAATCCAAGATTTGCGTTGGAAACGGTCTGCCCGATTCGCTTTGCGCTTGCCGCCGCGCCCGCTATAGCAAAAGGCGAAGCGCCGATCGATTGGAAGGCGATCGATCTGGCGTTTAAGCGTTTAAGCGACGAAAGCGATCTGATTTTGATCGAAGGCGCGGGCGGAGCTTTCGCGCCGATCGACGATAGTTTTTTCAGTATCGATATATCAGCGCGATTTAAGGCAAAAACGCTTTTAATTTCGCGCGATCGTTTGGGTATGATCCACGATCTCTTAACGACGATCGAGACGATCGAAAAACGATCGGGCGTTTTGCCTCTTTGGGCGATAAACGTTAGAAACGCGGAGGATTTTGAAAAAATTAGCGAACCGTATTTGGCGAGGCGTTTCGGACGCTTTAATCGTTTGGATAAGGATTTTGAAATCATAGCGGGTATGTTAATCAGATGAGATTTTTTATTTTATTTATTGTTTGCGCGATCGGCGCTTTTGCTTTTGAAAGCGTTTATAAATACGCCTTTAACGACGAAGAGTTATCTAGCGCAGCCGTCAAAACAAGCGAAGCGCTAAAAGCTCGTAACGCGCATTTAGGACTGATCGAAAAATCTGATATATTTGAGGGCGAAAACGGACTTGCGGCGTTAAAGATGGGCTATATCGAACTATTTGCCGCAAACGCGCAAACGCTTCAACATCTTGTTCCCTCCGTTTGGCGGAAGTTAGAAGCGTCAAAAAATGGCGACAATCTAGCGCTAAAAGAGGAGCTATCGAAGTTTGGTTTTACGCTTATTAAAGTTCATTTTTTTAAGAACAAAACCATTATCATTTTAGCCAACGCCTCCATTTTTGCAAAAATGCCGACCGCAACCCAAAAGATCCTAATCGATTCCTTATGAAAACGACTTAATCCAGCTCCAGCGTATTTAACGGAGTTATGTGATACGTTTTCATAACGTTTTTTATCTCTTGCGTTAAAGAGGAGAGTATCGCGAGCGCTTGCGGTTTTGAATCTTTAATGTCTTGAACGTTTAATACGGGTTGAGTGATGTTTGGCAAATATAGCCCTTTTCTGCTTATATCGCTATCTAGCGGATATATGACGGTATCGCGCAAATCTTCGCTAGAAAGCTCGCTTAGTAAGATTACCGAAAAAGCGCCGGTACCCCAACAATAAACCGTATCGTATTTTCTTAAAAACTCTTTTAGCTTTTTAACGTTTTTATCCAATCGATCTCTTTTAAACCGCGCCGTTTGCGCTAATTGCGCCGTTGTTCCGCCCGTATTTTTTATCGACGTTCCGCAGTTTGAAAATACTACAATAATAGCGTCGTTATACGTTTCGTAATCTATAATCTTCAAGTCGTAAGCCTTAGCGAGATTGATATAGAAAAATAGAGAGTAGAAAAACAAATGTTGATGATAAAATCCGTCAAAATTGGGGGTTTCGACGATAATCTTGCCTTTAGGCTTAAGTTGCGAGATCATATTCTTAAAGATTTCAAACGGATTGGCGAAATGTTCAAAAACGTGTCTTAAAACAAACAGATCGATCTCTTTTCCAAAATCGTCCGCGCCATAATAGCTCTTGCGAACGTTTAACCCTTTTGATACGGCTACGTCGGCTTGAGGAGAGGGATCGATCCCTAACAGATCGCGATAGCCGCAATCTTTTAGCCGCCGTAATAAAAATCCTACGGAGCTTCCTATTTCGACAATTTTATCATTTTTGTTTGAGTGTTTTTTAATTATATTTACAATGTAATCAAAAGGCGAGTTTCCTATATTCTTAAATGGATCTATATAGACATAATTATCGTATATCTCTTTTAGCTTCTCTTGGGGCGCGGGAGAACCGTTAAATCCCAATCCGCAATAACGGCAAAGATAGACGCTAAAAGGGTATGTTTTGTTAAGATTCGCCTTCTCTTTTCGCAGGGCGCTTAAATATAAAGGCGATTCTTGGTAAAAAACCATTTCGCTTTCATTCCTGCCGCAAAAAGGACATAACATAGGTCTAGTTTCCAATCTTTATAAAAGAGCGTATATCCTCTTTTAACATCGAGATTCCTATATCGTATAGCTCTCTAGCCTTAACGCCTTTTATATATCCGTCGCCTAACTTTGAAACGCGCAAAACTCCCTCTTGAAGCAACCTTTTTTCTAATTTTTGAGTATCTAGCAAAGGATTCTTGTTTAAATCTCTAACATAGTAATCCGCGTAGGAATCGTATTGCGCGCCCAGATTGATTATCGAGCCTTCAAATCTTTTCATATAACGATACGGCACGGTATAGCTTTGCTCTATATGGTGAATAAAAGTTAGCGAGTTTAAACCCGTTCCAAAAAGGAGAATCCACGCGTCGTTTTTGACCAAATTCGCAAATACGGAAGCCTCGCCAAAGCTATCGTTATTTGCCGTAAGAAAATCCTCGATCAAAGCGCCGCGCCCCGCTACCGAAAATATAGGATGTAAATTGCGAACGACCCCCTTTTGTTTTCTAAACGCTTCGGTAAGAACGCCGACGCAAGAAGGGGTATTTTGAACGTCAAACGGTTCGTTTTTGCAAAAGCTATAGGTAAATACCGGAAATAAGAGGTTTCCCGACAGCCCGACAACCTTAATAAACGAGGCGATAAGCGCGTCGAAAAACCAAGCGCGATCCGTCGTTCCCAAAGCTCCAAAAGACGAAATATCGGAATGGGTAAAAACTGCGTCGCCCTCTTTAATAAAATCTAGCGCGGCGACTAAATCCGACGATCGGATTTTACGAGCGCCGCTTTTATAAAGACATGGAAGCTCGTCTTCGTCAATTTCGATCTTTACTAACCCTTCTCCCTCCATAATTAAGAGGTCGCCTTTTAGTATAGTCGTCTTAATTAGCGCCGTTTGCGTCGCCTCCCATACGGCGATCGCCTCCGCGCGCGCGACAAGCGTATCGCCAATATAATATGGCGCTTTATAAACCGCGCTTTGCTTCATACATATCGATTTCCCCCCCGGTAGGTATTCGCCGTATAATCTCGATAAAAGCGAATGCAAAAGAGCGGTGTAACCTAACCGTTTTTTGAAACGAGACGATTCGGCAAATTGCGAAGAGGTATGAAGAGCGCTTACGTCGCCGCAGATAAAGGCAAACTCTCTGTGAAGCTCTTCCGATATATAGGTTTCAAAACTAGCTTTTTGACCCGCTTTTAACACCTATCGGCCCCCAAAAATCTTTAGAAGATCGCCGTAGTTTTCTATCTCGGAGCTTTGCTTTGAGGTAATAGCGATTCCGGTAGCGTTGGAAAGCTCCATAATCAAAATAAGATGATTGAAAGAATCCCAACCTTCTACGACGTTTCGTTGAAGACCTTCGTCGATCGTATCTTCCGATACGCCCGTAACTTTTATAAATATCTCTTTAACTTTACTGGTCAAAATCGCTCCTCTACGTTTATATAATCTGGAAACTCTATATCAAAAATATCCGTCGAATACTCTTCGGCGCTATCGTTAAAACTTTCCAGCTTAAAGCCCATTCTTTTATAAAAATCTCTGGACGGAACGTTTTTTTGCGTAAATATAACTTTTGCTTTCGCTAAAATTCCGCCTTTTTCTTTAATACGTTTAAGTAGCGATTGCAAGAGCGCCTCTTCCGTCTTTTTTCCTATTACGCGGCAAGAAAGAAGAAAGGAGTCGATCTCCCAATATCCCTCGTAAGGAAGGGCTATTGCCGCGCCCGTAAGACCGCTTTCGCCAAAACGATCGGAAACGTAAGCGACCAAAGCGATCGCGCCGTTTTTGATCATCTTTTCAATATCTCCCGTCGCGTAGCGTTTCGTCGTCATATTAAACTGGTTGGTCTTCTGCGTAAGCTGGGCTACTCTTTGGATATTTTCGTCGCTGATCCCCGTTATTTTTATCGATATTTTAAGAGAGCTAAGAAACTCTTCGTAACTAAGATTCTCCGCAAACTCTCGTCTATTCTTTTCAGCTTGATACATAGCGCTTCGCATAGCGTCTTCAGCGGTATAATCTAAAGTCCCAAAAGGCGGAAGATCCCCCGCTAAAGAGGGATAATAAAGCGCGTCGTTAGGAAGCTCCGGTACAAATAGTTGAGGTAATTCTTTTCGCGCGCGATCTCTATTTATAGGATCGTCGTCTATAAAAACCATACTATCCAACCCTAAAGATAGTTCTTGCGCCAACTCTTTTATCGATTGCGCTTTGTCGTTCCAATTGATTCTATAAGCGGCAAAATCCGATTTTTTCAAGACCATATACGGGTGTTTTTCAAACATTTCCCATACGTCCGCTTCGTTATTGCGGCTTGATATGGCAAGGACGACGCCGCTTAAGCGAAACGCCGCCAACTGCCTTTGAAAATCGTAAAACGCTTTTCCCGCGCCGTTAGGGGAAAGCTCTACGCCGTTTATTCCGTCTTCGCCTATCACGCCGCCCCAAATAGTGTTGTCTAAGTCGATAACGATCGCTTTTTTTCCTTTTCCCAATTTTAAAATAATATATTTAGCGTATTCGCGGGCAAGCGCCGGAAAAAGATCGGGGCGAACGCGAAAATCGCCTTCGTAATACAGCTTATAATCCAAGATATTATTTTTTCCTATCGAAGAGGCAAATCCGTCAAAATCAAAGATTTTAAGACGAGGGCGAGTTTCCGATAGAGATATAAGCTCTTCGTTTATATTGCGAAGCGTTCTAAAATACTCTATTTCGCGGACTCCCAACGGAGAATAGACGGGAATAGAGTAGTTTGAAAAAACGATTAGCGAGCTTGCGTTCGACAATAATAAAAACAGAAGAGTTTTTATCTTATCAAAACCTTCGTTCAGAGCGGCTCTAATATCTCCGTCGTATGGATTTAGCGCTCGATCGCCTATTAAATCGTTAATATCTGAATGCAAAAAAATGATTTCTGGATTAAACTGATAAAGCGCTCCAGAGCTATCGGCAATATCGGATAGATGCATAGAGTAAGGCGATAGATAAACCTCCGCGTTTATTCTATTTTTCCATAACGTTACCTTTAATATCTGATCAAACTTGGCGTTCGTGCCGCAACTAAGAATCGCTATCTTACAAGCGGCGTAGTCGCTTGGCGGTTTTGGCGCGTTTCTAAAAGCGGCGATATAATCGCTAAAGGTCGTCATTTTTTTCTATAAGCCCCGCTTTTTCAAGCGCGTTGGCGGTTTCTATCAGATCGATCGCGCAAACTCCGAGTATTTCCGCGATACCGATCAGATCGTTTGTTCCGTCCGCGTACGCTAAAAAATCCATCAAGATTTTCGCTCCATTGGCGCTTCCTTTCATACTTATCGTAGGATAAAGGTTGCGCTTGCTCATCTGAGGTTCGCATAAAACCGTATTTTTATAAACGTAGTTAGCCTCCGCTATCTCTATGCAACTTTTGACGGCGTTAAATCCTCCTTCAAGTCCCGACGGAGAGATAAACGCCATATCGTCTAACGAAGTGTGATATTCGGGATATTCGCCAAACTTGGAGCGCATAATAGAACAAACGGGCAAATCGACGCCCGGAGCGCAGTATTGTCTCTCGTCGCTACCTCTATTCAAAAACGAATATTGTTTGAAATCTGGAGCGATTTGTTTAAGCGTATGAACGGCAATTCTATCGGCTAAAGTATTTGCGTATCTGGAAGAGAGATAGGAGTAACATCGATCGTCGCCAACGCAACTAAGCGCGAATCCAGCCGCCATTTTTTCTTTTAGCGTTTTTAGATTCTTGCTTAAATATACGATCGAGCCTATAGTTTCGGGTATAAAAACTATGCGATAGGTATAGCGGCGAGGCGCTTCTTGCAAATAGCGAGCGAGCGCGGTCGCTACTACGGGGCTAGAAAGTTCGTTGTTCGCCATAGACGGGTGGCAGATATAAGCCGAGAGAAAAATCTCTTTTTCGCTTTTGCCTTTAATAAGAAGCTCGCCGTACGTCAAATGTCCGGCGAAATGGCGAGCGTCTATATAGACGCGATATTTTTTATCGGGTTCTTTTCTAAGCTCCAGTCTTTGATTATGCGTAAGGCAAAATCCCCAATCTTTTTGATAGTAAGAGGTAACGTAAGGAATGGCGTCGGGAAGCTCGGGCAGAGAATACAGACGAGAATCTAACTTTGCAAAGTCGAGCGTTTCGTCTATCGCCGTCGAATAGCCTACGATATGCAAATTGTGCTTTTTAAAATCGACGATTCGATCGCCCTTGTCGTTTGCGATAAAGGCGTCGTTTATCTCCCACTCTTCGGGAATTGTCCAATCGAACGCTTTCGCGCCCGTCGGTTCTTTATGAATTTGCAATTCCGGAAGGATCGCCTTAATATACCGCAAGGTTTCGTTTATCCCTTTGCCCGTTATACTGCGGCAGATTGGATAGAGATCGCTTGCCCATCGGTACATTTGGTCGCCTACGCTCATCGATCGTCTTTGTTAATCGTCGATCTTTTCAAAGCGGTGGTAACGACCGACGACGGCTGGATCTGGACTTAGGGATATTTTTGTTTTCGCTTTGGCGTCGTAATCGATAACCGATAAAACGTAACGGATCGACTCTAAACGCGCCACCGCCTTATCGTTGCTATTTACGATAATCCACGGACTAAAGCGCGTGTGCGTTCTGCTGAACATCTGTTCTTTATAGAAGGTAAATTCGTCCCATTTTTTCTGCGCCTGTTTATCTACGGGGCTAAGTTTCCACTGCTTTAGCGGATTATGTTCGCGCGAGGTGAATCTCTCTTGCTGCGTGTCTTTCGATACGCTAAACCAAAACTTAATCAAAATAATCCCGTCGTTGATAAGCGACTGCTCGATCTCGGGCGCTTCGTGCATAAAGCGTTCGTATTGATCTTTTGTGCAAAAGCCAAACACCGGTTCGACGACGGCGCGATTATACCAACTGCGGTCGAAAAAGACGATCTCGCCCGGATTCGGCAGTTGCGCCATATAGCGCTGAAAGTAAAACTGTCCCGCTTCGACCTCCGTAGGTTTCGGTAGAGCCACGACGCGGTATTTGCGGGGATTGAGCGCTTCGGTAAAGCGTTTGATCGCGCCGCCCTTGCCCGCCGCGTCCCGTCCTTCAAATAAGATCGCCACGCGCTGTTTCGTTTCCGCGACCCAATTTTGCATCTTGATCAGCTCGCCTTGAAGTTTTTCAAGCTCTTTGTTGTATTCGACCATTCTGAGCGCTTTGTTTAGCCGCGCTTTGCCTACGATCTTCTTTAATCCCGCGTCGGATTTAAGCAATCCGAGTTTCGCTCTAAAATTGGCGGCTCTGGCTTTGCTTTCCGCGTCCGTTAATTTGGAGGCGATAAACTCAAAATCCGCGAATAGGCTTTCCATAATGCTCCTTTGTTATAAAATTAGCAAAATCATAGCTAGAAAACGAATAATTATGTTTGAAATTGTCTTGCTTTCGCCGAAAATCCCGCAAAACGTCGGCGCGATCGGGCGGCTTTGCGTTTGCGCGGGCGCGAAACTAAGCGCGATCGCTCCGACGCCGATCGACTTTGACGATAGGAAACTGCGCCGCGCCGGATTGGATTATTGGCGCTATTTAGATTTTTCTCTTTGGGATAACTTAGAGCTGTTTTTGGCGAAAAATCCGACTTGCGATCGGGATTTTTTCTTTACGACAAAGGTCGATCGCCCCTATTTTCACGCTTCGTTTCAAGCGGGCGATCGGTTTTGGTTTGGCTCGGAAGACGCGGGATTGCCGGAGGATTTCTGGCGCGCCTATTCGGATCGGGCGCTGACGATCCCGATGAAAAAGCCCTTTCGCAGTCTAAATCTGGCAAACGCCGCGTCGATCGTCGTTTATGAAGGAATCAGGCAAAATTACGCTACTTTTACGGCTTAATTTAGGTTTTTCTATGATTTCAGGTTCAAAGACGCAAATAAAGAGAGGCAAAATTAAGAAAATTATAAAGCTCGCCGCTTCGTTTGTGTTGGTCGGTCTGACGGTTACGATCGTCGCCTACGTTCCGTTCTACGTCGAAGAGAAAGAAAAGAATCTCGCGTCGATTGCGGTCGATGCGGCGACGAGCGAGTTTTCGCAATGGCTGGAAGACTTTAGCCGGATTGCCGAGGGGCTTTCAAAAATACCCGTCATAAGAAACGGCAAGATCTCCGATATAACCGCTTTTTTAAGCGACTACGGGCGAACGGCGCCAAAAGAGATTGAAAAAATTGTCTATATCGATAAAAACGGCAAAGGCTACTACCACACGGGCGAGGTTTTCGACCTATCTGATCGCGTCTATTTTCGCTCTATTATGGTTGATAAAAGCGCCGATCGTATCGTCGCAAATCCTTTTGCGGCGCGAAGTACGGGCAATCTGATTATGGCGATCGTCTATGCCGTTAAAGACGCTTCAGATAACGTAAAAGGGGCGGTTTTTGTATCGATAAACGCCGAGAAACTTGGCGAAAAAACGCAAAAGTTGCGCTTTTCAAACGACTCCTACGGCTGGGTGATCGACGGCGCGGGAAGAATCTTCGCTCATAACGACGAATCGATAACAAGTAAAATGACGATTCGCAGCTCTCCAGATTTTGATTTCAGAGGGCTTGCCGAGCATGAAAGAGAGATTGTCGGCGCCAACAAAAGCGGTCGCTTTTTCTATAACGATTCTCGCGGAAGAGACCGCGTCGTATTTTATTCGCCTATCGGCGCTTCGCCTAACTGGGTCTATTGCGTTTCGATTGACAAAAACTTTTTTCGCGGCAATCGAGCGATATTGTTAGCCGCGCTGATCGCGGTCGCTCTATTTTCGTTTCTAACCGTTTTGATCGTAAAGGACGTTGATTTTAAGCGCTAAATGACGATATTAAAACAGACGAAAGGAAAATAGATGAACATAAAGGGCGTTCGCCAAAAAACAATGTTGGTTATTTTAGCGCTATGCGTCGTTAGCGCGAGCGTTATGATCGCGATCGTGGAAAACAGAGTGGTTCAAAGCGAAAAATCGCTTACCCTAAAAACGGTGGAAGCGGGGAGCGAAGAGATTGCGCAGTGGATCGAAACGTATAAATTGTTTGTCGTAACATTGGCGAACACGCCTATGATTCGCGGCGCAAACGAGGGGCGAGACGAAGTAAAAAAGTTCTTAACCGAATTTGGCAAAAATATGGATCCCGCCGTTCAAAGCCTTATTTTTATCGATCTAAACGGCAAAGGAATCTACCATACGGGCAGAGAGGGAGATTTATCCGATCGCGACTATTTCAAAACCGTAGTTTTAGAGCGAAAAACCAAGCTGTTGGTAACAAGTCCTTTTCTGGCAAGAAGCACGGGCGACGTGATCGTGGCGTTTGTTTCCGCGGTTTACGATCAGAACGAAAACCTGATCGGCGCGGTCTTCGCAAGCGTAGGAACAAAAGCGATCAGCGAGGTGGCAAAAAGGCTTAAAATCTCTGATAATACCGAAGGCTGGCTGATCGATAACTCGGGGTATATTTTCTCGCACCCAAACCCCAAAACTTTATTGACGATGACGATCGGCAAAAGCGCCGAATTTGGCTACGACGGCTTGGAGAATAACGTTAAAGAGATTCTTGGCGGCGTTTCGGGCGAAGCCTCTTTTATCGATCCAAACGGCGCGGACGCGCTTTTGTTTTACTCGCCGATCAAAAATTCGCCCGGCTGGGTTTATGGCGTCGCGATCGAATCGTCGTATTTTATGAAAACGCCGCGTATATTATTGTATGTGATGACGGCGTGTTTTGCGGCGATCTTAGGCGGCTTATGGCTGATCGTAACATCGCTCGTTAATCGTATCAAACGCGTTAGTAACTTTATGCGTGGCGTCGCCGAAACGCTCGATCTAAAGAATAAAGCGACGATTTTTAGCGCCGACGAGATCGGACAGATCGGAACGGCGCTTAATTCGCTATTAGAAACTTTTGACGAAACGGTAAAAGAAACCTATAATAGCGCCGAATCAAACGCGAACGTTAGCGCAGAGTTAAACGTAACGGTAAACGAAATTGGCAAAGCGGCGGCGGGAGCGCAAGACTACGCGAAAAAAGCCGAATCGCAGATCGTCGAGATCGGCGCGGAAGTCAAGGCGTTAAGCGAATCCTTCGCGCGCGCCAATAGCGGGGCAAAAGATTCTAACTCGCAACTTCACTCTTTGTTAAGCGAGATCGAACATATGGCTTCTTCGGTGCGCGAACGTAGCGTCGAGCAGGACGAACTTTCGCAAAAATTGACGCGCCTTAGCGAGCAAACCGAACAGATCAGGGGCGTTTTAACGACGATTAACGACATCGCCGATCAAACTAATCTTTTAGCGCTAAACGCCGCGATCGAAGCGGCGCGGGCGGGCGAACACGGGCGCGGTTTTGCCGTCGTCGCCGACGAGGTGCGAAAACTCGCCGAGCGAACGCAAAAAACTCTCGGCGAGATTAACGCGACCTTAACGACGGTAACGCAATCGGTTTTAGAAAGTAGCGACGAAATGCAAAAGAGCGCTAAAGCGAGCGAAGGGTTGGTTCAGATCGCCGATCAGGAAATAAGCAAAGTTAAAGGGGTCGTAGGCGTAATGCAAAACGCGGTTTCTTCGGTTGACGAGAGCGTAGAAAGATTGAAAAAATTGCTGACGACGACGGATATTTCCGTTGATAGTATGCGCGAAGTTTCCGCGATCACGGCAAAGAACGCTACTAACGTGGAGCAGATCGCCTCCGCGTGCGCGCGCCTCGATAGTCTTGCGGAGGAGCTAAAAGATCGTTTGCACCGATTTAAATTTTAACGACGTCAAACGACTAAACAAACGAACGCGATTTCCGACGCTTTAACCGCGCAGGCGTATATAAAAGGCGGCTAGTCGCTTAAAAATCTATGGCGAAACAACGTTTTTCAGTTTTGTAAAAAGGTCGATTTTTTAACCTTTGAAAACGATTTTGGATTGCAGTTTATCGCGAGAGCGATTTAAGAACCGTCAATCGCTTTTATCTAAAGTAAAAAAGTTTTCTATCCGCCCGTTTCGTAAAAGGCGCGATCGGTCGCCTTTTCGCCAAAGCGGTTTTTTTCGCGTTTGTTCGCTAATACTTGGCGAAAAATATCGATTGCGCCCTCTATGTCGCCGCGTTTGATACGATCTTTGACGCTCGACGCTTCGTCGAAATATAAACAGGGCGCTAGTAGCCCCTGCGCGGTGAGGCGCGCGCGGTTACAGGAGGCGCAAAACTCCTCGCGGTGCGGTTCGATCAGACCAAAAACATAGCCGTCGTTCAACGCGAATAGGCGCGACGGGCTTTTTGGATCGCGCCCGATCTCCTCGTATTCGTAGCGCGAGGCAATCTCGCGCAAAATCTCGTCGCTTCGCATACCGCGCAGACGCTTATTGGCGCGGGCGTTATCCATATACTCGATAAAACGGACGCTAACGCCGCGCTCTTTACACCAACCCAAAATATCGCATATTTCGCCGTCGTTAATCCCCTTCATCGGCACAGAGTTGATCTTGGTCTTTAAGCCGACCGCCAGCGCTTTGTCGATTCCTAGTAAAACCCGCTCCAATACGTCGCGGTTGGCGATCCGCCCCGCAACCTCGCGCTTGAGCGAATCCAGCGATATATTCACGCGCTTTAATCCCGCGTTTTTGAGGCTCTCGGCTAGATCGTTTAGCAAAAAGCCGTTTGTGGTCATCGCCAGATCGACTTGCGGCGCGTAATCGGCGATCATCTTGATAAAAGCGTCTAGGTTGCCGCGCACGGTCGGTTCTCCGCCGGTAATTCGCACCTTTTTTATCCCGCAGTCGATCGCCGCCTTGATAAACAAAAATAGCTCCTCGTAGCGCAATATTTCGCTATGCGGAACCCAGCTTAACGGTTTGTCGGGCATACAGTATAAACAGCGAAAATTACAGCGCTCCGTTACGGAAACGCGCAGATAATCGACGACGCGGCTATGCGCGTCAATCAGCATAGTAGTATCTCCAATCCTCGTAAATAGAGCCTATAAGCTCGATCTTTTTGACCTTGCGATAGCGGTAATCGACAATCACGCGATCGCCGATCTTAAACTGCGGCGATCCTTTATAGTCATAGACGGCGAATATGCGCCCGTCGTCCAATATCAGCTCTATGTCCTGTTTTGAGTTTTGCGCGATCCGCGCGTAGCTTACTACGGCTTTTGCGCGTCCGTATTGTTCGCACCCGTAGCCGTAACACGCGCTTAGATCTTCCCATTTGGAGGATTTTGAAACGCACCCAACGAGCGCGAAGGCAACGACCGTCAGCCAAAAAAACCGCATTATCTCCTCTTTTTCTCAAAACCGTTATTTTTAGATCGACCAATATACCGAAAACTTACGATATTTGCTATTCTAGCAATCCTGCGCGTTCGCTTACGCGATTAGCGCGCGGATATGCGCTACGCTAAAGTCGCGGAAACATCGGCGTTTATCGACTTATAAACCAACGCTACAAAATACCTGACGTCGTTTCCATAGGCTTGCCAAACCAATACAGATCGTTTGAGAATAGAGCGGTTATCGCCGCGCCTTTTTTGGATAAAACGCGCTTAAACAAACGATTAAAAAGCGTGAAAATAAAAGCGAAAAAAATCGAGTTTATAACGATGGGATTTGCCGCAAATCTACGATCAAACGTCGAAGCGCTACCGTTTTGGGAGTGGGCGCTAAACCAAAGCGAATCATTTTCGCGGCGGATATTTCCGCTCGCCCTCGTCGTTTTTGTTGATTTTCGTTTTATGCGCGCCGCGCTGAAACAATTTTGGGAACGAAATTTGCGTGCGACAATTCGTAGCCGCATTCAAAAGGTTAGCGCTCGCTTGCTTCACGCCAAGCCTTTCTGACAAATTAGGCTAAAGCGTAAGCGCCGTAAATTCAATCAAAGGCTTTCCATGACGCTGTCCGACATTCTCAAAGATTCCGAATATAAATTAACGCAGTTTGATACTGCCAAAATCAAAGAATTGGAGCAAAAAATCGCTTTGC
>JAISOU010000089.1 GCA_031275395.1 Helicobacteraceae bacterium
TTTAGCGGTTATCCTTATCCCACGTTATATTGGCAGACAGTCGCGCCCTAGTAAAGATCGCCGCAAAAAACAACGGCTATCCTTACCTCTATTGGCAAAAGTAGCTAAATCGTATAGCGGATAGGAAAATCCTATCCGCTCTTTCGTTATTTCAGCGTAGCGGCGCTTTGCGTAAGAAAAGCGTAACCGCGTGGGAATGATCGCGGAAAACTAGGTTTTGTTTAGCGCGCGCGACGGTTTAGCTTTTTAGTTGTTCTAACCGTTCTTTTTTTGTGCCGATTGCCGTGATTTGAATGCCAAAGTTGCCGTCGACGATCACCACTTCGCCTTCGGCGATCTTTTTATTATCCACCAAAATATCAAGCGGCTCGTTTGCAAGTTGGTCAAGCTCTACGATCGAGCCAATATCCATATTGATCACGTCGCGTAGCAACATCTGTTTTCTGCCGATTCTGGCGCGGACGGTTAGACGCACGTCCATCAAAAGTTGAATGTTTTTGTGCTCTTCGGGCGTTAGCGCCGCAGATAGATGCTCTTTCGCGCTTGGAGCGCTAGGCGCGGGGATTTTCGCGCTCTCTTTTGGCGCTTCGTTTTCGATCGCTTGGGTGATCTCGCGATCGAGCGCTAAAATAAGATCGCTTTCGATAGCGTTGATCGTAAAATTAAACGAATAGCTTTTGGCGAAGCGCCCCAACTCTATTAAGCCCGTTTCGATAAACTCCGCTCTTTCGGTTTTAATGGATAGCTTGACGATTTCGTTTTGCGCCGCTAAGGAGCTGGAGAGCGCGCCAAAAATCTGCGAAACAATCTCTTTTGTAGCGTCGAGATCGTCCGGTTCTATAACCTCTTTGCTTTCGCCCGATCCGCCTACCATCATATCCGATAACGCCGTAGCTAGTCGCGGCTCTATTATTACGCGCCCTTTTCCGCTTGCTGCGCCTGAAAAATCAAGCTCGATAACCGCCGCGGGCGAGGCTATCGTAGAACGCGGGTTTAACGCGGTTTCCCCTTTAAGACTGATCGTGGGCGCGACGCCGACCAAACCGTTGATCGTCGCGACCGTTTCTTTTTGTAGAAGCTCTATAAAATTCATTACGCTTCGCCTTTGAACGCTTGTATTTTCTGACGCCGTTCCTCTTCGAGGCGGGTAAGAATGGATTTAACGTCGTCGTGTTCGGTGCGGATTAGCTCTTTGATTTCAACGGTTTTGCGAAATCTGCTTAATCCCAGTTTAGCGACAAACTTATCTTCGCCGTCTACGCATAAGATCGAGGTGTCGTCGGCGGGGCGATTTAGGATTAAAATATCCCCCTTTTGAAGCTCGAAAAGATCGCGTAGCGTTAGCTTTGCGTCGCCTATGATCGCCTCTACGCTTACCTTTGCGCCGCCAAGCAGGGTTTTTAACTCTCTATTACGCGATTTTTTCGAGCTTGTGTCGCTGATCATAATATCGCGCGCGGCAAGTTTTGGCAGGACTGGCTCTAAGGCGATCACGGGATAGCATATATTCATCATACCGCTTGTGTGTCCGATGATAATTTCCATAACGACCATTACGACAATTTCGTTTTGCGCGACGATCTGAATAACGTTCGGGCTGCTCTCTTTTGCCTCCACGACGGGATAAAGCTCCGTTACGGGCGACCAAGCGTCTTTTAAGTTTTGCATAATAACGCGCAAGATCGTATTGAGAAGGTTTAATTCGATATCCGTAAAATCCCTGCTTGCGTCGTACGCTTCGCCGTTGCCGCCAAGCAAACGATCGATCATAGGAAAAGCGATCGCGGAGTTGATCTCCAAAACGCCGCTTCCCTCTAAAGGTTTCACAGAAAAAACGTTAAAGCTGGTAGGCGAAGGAAGGCTCATCAAAAACTCGCCGTAGGTCATCTGATCGACGGAGTGAAGCTGAATCTCCACGATCGAGCGCATAACCGACGATATTTGCGCCGACAAAGCGCGCACCATTTTATCGTGGATCGACCGAAAGGCGCGAAGTTGCTCTTTGCTGACGCGGTTGGGGCGCTTGAAATCGTAGAGCGTAACCTGCCGCTGATCGACCCTTTTTTCTTTTTTAAGTAGCGAGTCGGGGCTACTTTCGTCGTCGTCGACCGCTTCAAGTAGCGCGTCGATCTCTTCCTGACTAAGAATATCGGCCATTTACGCCACCCTTTCGCGGATTTTGCGCGTTACGTTTTTGATGATCTGCGATATGCGCGATTCCGTTATGTTCAAAACGCCGCTGATCTCTTTTAGGTTTAACTCTTCGTAAAAGTAAAGTTGAATGATCATCTGCTCTCTTTCGTTCATCTCCGATAGGACAAACGTTACCTGCTCGATCGCCTCGTCGCGCAGAACCTTTTTTTCTACGTTATCCTCGCCAAAAAGCTGCAACTGATCGTCGAGCGACATTAGCGTTCCTACGTCGCCCGCGTCCCGCGCTTTTTGCACCTTCGCAATATCCTCGCGCAACTCTTGGGCGATATACTCGTCGGTAGGTTCTTCGTCGTGTTCGCCAAAATAAGAGATAATCAGTCTTTCGACGTCTTTAATCAGTTTGCGATCGCTTCTACTGATGGTGTCTAAGCTTCTTAAAAAATCCAGCATAGCGCCATGCACGCGCTTTTTGGCGTATCCCCAAAAGCTATCGTTGATCTCCGCGTCGTAGCGGCGGGCGAGTTTGATAAGCTCCTCCGCGCCAATCGAGATAAGATCGCTCGCTTCGACGCTTGCGGGAAGCCGCTCTTTGAGCCTGTGCGCCATCGCTTTCACGGCGGGCAGATATTGCACCGCCAAATCGTTTAGCGCCTCTTGGCGTTGCGCGGCGTAAGCGTTCGAGGAGTTTGTGCCGCTCACGACGTTTCCTTGCTCTTGGCTCTAGCGATCTCGGCTTCAAGATTTCTGATAAAGCGCGTGGAATCTCTGATATAGGCTTCGCGTTTTTCGATCTGCGATCGCGCTTTGTCTAGTTGCGTTTCGTAGTATTCGACTTCAATCGAGTAGGCGGTTTTGGAATCTACAAAGCGAATGAAAAAACCGCTTGCCGCAAGAGCGATCATATAGAAAATAAAGGTGATCGCTATGCACGCATAGACAAGCCATAGCGCTTCAAGATCGGCGAGCAGGGCAAAGATCAACCCTACGAAAAAACCGCTTGCCGTTAAAAAAAAGATAAAGTTGTCCGCGCGCATTTTTTTTCCGCTCTTTTAGAACTTGGTAAGCAATCGTTTGAAAAAGCCGCCAATCCCGCTTTCTTCAGGCGTTTCAAGCACGCCGCGTTCCATAAGTTGTAGCATAGCGTCTAAAATCTCGTTAAGGTTTGCCGTCGATCGAGAAGAGGCGAACTCTTTAGAGAACAGATAGCGCCCGCGCACGCTCTTTGCCACCTCGCTATCCCTAGAAAGTTGCCCCAAAAGCCGTAAATTAACGTTTGGCAGGTTTTTTTCGGCGACCTTACGGATCTTTTCAAAAACCTGTCTGCCTTCGCGATCGCTTTGCGTTTGGTTTAAGATAAATAGAAGCCTTTGGCGCGAATCGCAAAGCACCTTGATCATCGCGTAAGCGTCCGTGATTGCGGCGGGATCGGGCGTGGTAACGACAATCGCTTCGTCCGCCGCCTTTAAGAAAGTCTGCACGCTTTCGCCAATGCCCGCGCCCGTATCGATAATGATAAAATCAAGAAAATCCAGCTTTTTGACCTCTTCAAAAAACCGCTCCAGCGCGTAGCCTTCGCCGAACTTTAATATATCGCCGCCGCTTTCGCCGGGTACTAGATAAAATCTTTCGTCGATCTTTATCAAAATATCCTCTACGCCGCATTCGCCTTTCATCAGATTCAAAATCGTCTTTTGCGGTTTTACGCCTAACATAACGTCGAGATTGGCAAGCCCGATGTCCGCGTCCAAAATCCCTACCGAAAAGCCTCTTTTTGCCAAAAGATAGCCCAGATTCGCGCTGATCGTCGTTTTGCCCACGCCGCCCTTGCCGCTCGTGATCGTCAAAAAACGGGTTTTCGCGTTTTTGCCCGCGTTTTGCGAACCGACGATTTCGGCTAGTTTTCGCGCCTGATTCATAGCGCTATCTCCTGCGTTTTATTAAATCCGTCCAAAAGGCAGGCGATAAAGTAATTCTCGTTTGCGACGATAAGATCGTCCGGCACCTCTTGTCCGATCGAGAGATAGGAAAGCGGCTTTTTACACTCGTAGATAAAACTGAAAAATGAGCCGAGCGTATTGGTTTCGTCAAGTTTTGTGGCGACGATCGTATCGATTCCAAGCGGACTGTAATTGCGGTAAATATCGCGCAGATCCTCTAGCTTGCTCGTAGCGGAGAGCGCCAAAACGACGTCGATACTCGTCTGTTTTTCCGCGTCTAAAAACTGCTGGATTCTCGCGATCTTTTCGCGATCGTGCTGGCTCGATCCCGCCGTGTCGATTAAGATAATATCGCAATGGCGAAGCGAGGATAGCGCCGCGCCAAAGTCGATCGGATCGCGCACGGTTTCTATACCAAGCCTCATCATTTTGGCGTAGTAACTTAGCTGCTCCACCGCGCCGATTCGATAGGTATCGACGGTCATAATCCCGACCTTATATTTGTCGCTTAACTTATAGGCGAATCTGGCGGCTAGTTTGGCTAGGTTCGTCGTCTTGCCTACGCCCGTAGGTCCGACCAACATCATTACTTTTTTGTTGGGGCGGTTTAGTTTGCTTTCGATTCGCGTCGGAATCATTTTGCGAAGTAAAACTTTAAAATATCGGCGCACCGTTTCGCTGTTTTGACGCATTCCAAGCGGCATATTTTCAAACGTCAAACGCATTATTTCGCTTAAATGCTCCGCGCTCATACCGCTTTGGCGGCTAATGCGGTAAATCTCGGCAAACTCCGGCGGTATCGTCGCGTTTTTGGGATCGACCGTTCTTTCCCAAATGGAGTTTTGGATCAGTTTAACCTGATCGGCAATCCTTGCGATCTCCCGACTCATCTTGCTTAAATCCGCCGCTTGCTCTTTGATCTGCGGCGGCGCGATCGGCTCTCTTGGCTCTCTGATCGGCTCTTTTTTTTCAGGTTTGCGAATCGGCGCGGGCGAATCGCTAAATACCGCGTCCTTCATAATCGTTTCGATCTCCCTAGCCGCGTCTGAAATCTGAACCAAAACGTCGTCGTTTTTTTGTTGATTCGCGCGATTTTGCCCGACGTTTTTAGCCGCGTTTTTCTTGGCGAGGGCTTCGGCGATTATGCCATCTTCAACGCCGACGACAATCTCGTAAAGCGCGTTTTGCCCTAAGGCTTTTTTGCGAATCTCCTTATTGCTTACGACCAGCGCTTCGCCCCCCCAATCGGCTTCTATCTGCCTAAGAGCTTCGGCTGGCGACTGCCCCGTATATGTAAAAAGTTTCATATCGTTCCTTGCAATAACAGCGTTGGTATAGTTACGCTCGCCCGATCGCGCCACTTCGGGTGCGGCAATAATAGTTTAGGATTATAGCTTCGTTTCGTTTCAAAAAATAGAATATCAAGATCAAGCGGGCGCGGCGCGTTCCGAAACGATCGCGTTCTGCCAAAGCGCTTTTCGATATTTTGCAGCCGTTTTAACAGAGCGAACGCGCTTAGATTGGTTTGAATTAAGATAACGGCGTTTGTAAAGATCGGCGTATCGTTCGCGGCAAAATCGGGGTTGATAAAGAGCGGCGAAGTTTTGATAACGTCGATCGCGCCATCCGATATAAAGCGCAAGAAGAGGCGATCGAAGGCGCGTTTTACGTTTCCGATATTGCCGCCGATTCCGATTAGCGCTCGCCGCCTTTTGCGCGATTCGCGCGGAGCAGAGGGAAAACGCGCCGTCCAAACGATCTCGTTTTTTTGATCGATAACGCGCCTCATCAAATCCTCGCCTTATTTTTTTCTAAAACGCGATTATATCTTTACATTAAGCTTTAGTAGGTTAAGAACGTCGATCGTTTCGTTTAATTTGTTAGAATTAAAAACCAAATGGCAGGAGATAGAATGACGCTTGCGATTATCGGAGCGGGCAAATGGGGGCGGGCTTTGCAAACGGCGTTTTTAGACGCCGGCGCGGAGGCTAGTATCGTTTCTCGATCGCCCTGCGACGCGCCCAATTTAACGACGATTGACGAGGCGTTAAAGTCGCCTTTGTTGGTTATGGCGCTTAGCGTTCAAGCTACAAGCGGCTGGCTTAAAGAGCGCTTTATATTTAGCGGGCAAAAAATCCTTGTCGCAAGCAAAGGAATCGACACGCAAAGCGGCAAATTTCTCAACGAAATCTATTCGCAACACGCGCCGATCGAAAATATCGCCTTTTTATGCGGCCCGGGTTTTGCCGCCGAAGTTACGCAAAAATTGCCCACCGCGCTAACGATCGCCTCGACTAGCGAAGAGAGCGCGGCGGCGTTTATGCGCTGTTTTCCAAGCTGGATCAAAACCTACCGAACAAACGATATTATAGGCGCGGAGATTGCGGGGGCGTATAAAAACGTTATCGCGATCGCCGCCGGCGTGTGCGACGCGCTAGGTTTGGGCGCAAACGCCCGCGCCGCGCTGATCACGCGGGGGCTTGCCGAAATGACGCGATTTGGTCTGTTTTTCGGCGCGAAGCTGGAAACTTTTTTGGGATTGGCGGGCGTGGGCGATCTTGCGCTAACCGCCACAAGCGCGTTAAGCCGAAACTACCGCGTAGGATTCGCGCTCGGACGCAAAAGATCGCTTCAAGAGGTATTGGACGAGTTGGGCGAAGTCGCGGAGGGGGTTCCTACGGCGCTGGCGATCGCGGCGCTTTCTAAAAAGAATAATCTGCATACGCCGATTGCAAACGAGGTTACAAAACTTTTTGACGGCGGCGATCCTTTAATAGGCGTAACCTCGCTGATGATCCGCGCAAACGAAAAGGAGTTTTAGGTGGAGGATTTAACGGCGTTTTTACAAGAGGCGAAATCTGCGGCGCGAACCGTCGCAAAATTAAGCGGCAAAACAAGGGCGAACGCGCTGAACGAAATGGCGAGGGCGATCGAACAAAACGGCGAAGCGATCCTATCGGCGAACGAAAAGGATATGAACGCCGCGATCGATTTAAGCTCCGCGCTACGCGAACGGCTAAAATTGGACGAAAAAGGCGTTTTAGAGATGGCAAAAAGCCTGCGCGAGATCGCCGCTTGCCGCGATCCGCTGGGTTTGGTTATCGACGGCTGGATAAACGAGGCGGGCTTGAAAATAGAGAAAGTTTCCGTTCCGATCGGCGTGATCGGCGTTATATACGAATCGCGCCCGAACATTACAGCGGACGTGGCGGCGCTCTGCCTAAAAAGCGGCAACGTAGCGATATTAAAGGGCGGCAAAGAGGCGGCGCGTAGCAACGCGGCGATCGCCGAGATTTTGCAATCGGTTTTGACGAAACTGAACCTGCCCAAAGCGGCGGCGGCGCTTCTGCCCGACGGTTCGCGCGAGGCGGTAAAATGGCTCGTTAAGCAGGATCGCTATATCGATCTGATTATGCCGCGCGGCGGCGAAGAGCTGATCAAAACGGTTACGCAAAACGCGAGCGTCGCCGTGATCAAACACGATAAAGGCGTTTGTCATCTCTATATTCACAAAAGCGCCGATTATGAAAAAGCCGAAGCGATCGCTATTAACGCAAAGGTTCAAAAACCTAGCGCGTGCAACGCGATCGAAACGCTCTTAATCGACGATCTAATCGCCGCCGAGTTTTTGCCGAAATTAAAAGCGGCGTTTGATAAGCGCTCTACAGAGCTTCGCGGTTGCGAAAAAACTCGCGCTATTATCGATATAAAAGCGGCAAGCGAGAACGATTGGGAGCGCGAATATCTGGAAAATATCCTAGCCGTTAAGATCGTTAGCGGAATCGGCGAGGCGATAGCGCATATAGAAAAGTATGGATCGGCTCATAGCGAAGCGATTATCGCAAACGATCATAGCGCGGTCGAAAGGTTCTTAAACGAGATCGACGCGGCGTGCGTTTATGCCAATGCCTCTACGCGCTTTACCGACGGCGGGCAATTTGGTTTTGGCGCGGAGGTTGGAATCAGTTCCGGCAAACTTCACGCTAGAGGCCCTATGGGAATCAAAGAGCTAACGACCTACAAATATCAAATCTACGGCAGCGGGCAAACGCGAGAACATTAGAGCGCTTTTGCCGCAAAGATTTGATGTAGCAAGCATAAAGCGTGGCAGGCGATAAAGGAAAACGGCTAATTTTAACGCGGTTAATTAGCCGTAATTTTGGTTAGTATTTGATTTTGGCAAGATATAAGCCGTTTGCTGGGGCGGGTTCGCGAAACTTTGTACTTAACCGCGCAAACTGATCGTCTATATCCTTAATATCGGCTTTATGCGCCGCGATTTTCAAGATTGCAGCCATCATTAAACGCACTTGCGATCGCAAAAACGCGTCGCCTTCAAAGCGAGCTATAAATAGATTTTTATGTTTATATATTTTTGCCGAATAAAGGGTTCTGATCGTCGTTTTTTCGCCGCTTCCGCGTTTGGAAAAGTTATAAAAGTTATGCGTCCCTATAAACTTTGCGATCGCCTCCTTCGCTCTTAACAGATCGAATCTGGGCGCGTAGGTTATAAAACGCGCCGAAAAGATCGAGGGGCGATCGGTAGAAATTAGATATCGATAAACGCGGTTTTTTGCGCTAAAACGCGGATGAAAATCGTCGCCTACGATCTCTACTTTCTTAACGTCTATTTTTGGATATAGCTTTTTATCTAATTCGTTTTTTAAGCGCTCCGCGTCGCGCCAAAAATCAGGTATTTCAAAACCTATAACCTGTCCCGTAGAATGTACGAACCGATCGGTGCGTCCCGCGTGCGAAACGTTAAAAAATACGCCCATACTTTTTAACGCCTCTTCAAATACCGATAATACCGTCGGTAAGGTTGGATCGCCATCTTCGCGCAAGATCTGCGATCCGAAAAAAAGCGATCCGTCGTATGCGATTGTAACTTTTGCTTTCATCGCTAAAATTTAAATAAGGAAAGTAGCTGTTTGTCAAATAGAAAAACGATTAAAGTCCCTAACGCTAAAAAGGGTATAAAAGGCGTTTGCATTTGACCGCCTTTTTTGTTGATCAGCGCGGGAATAATCGCCAAAAGCGCCGCTAAAAAGAGCGCGAAAAAAGCCCCGAAAAGCCCCAAAAACGCGCCCATTGTCGCGCCCAAAATAATGTCGGCTTCGCCCATCGCCTCTTTTTTTAGCGCCGACGACAACCCCATTCTTAAAAGCGTCAAAGCGCCGGCGATCAGAAGCGCCGCTTGCAGATTAGTTAAAATATCGTCGCTTGTAAGAAGAGCGAAAAAGAGCGCTAAAAAATTAAGCGAATCAGGCGCCATCATCGTTTGAAAATCAATAACTGAAAGGCATAAAAGAGCAAACAGAGTTAGCGCAGCGAAAATCGTCCAATAACTAACGCTCAATTTATAAAAAGCCGCGCAGAATAGAAGCGAGGTAAGAATCTCTACGATCGGATAGATTACGCTAATTTTCTCGCCGCAAAAAGCGCACTTTCCGCGCAAAAATATAAACGAAAAAACGGGGATATTATGAAACCATCGCAAAGGGTTTTTACATTTCGGGCAATGCGAAGCCGGAAAAACGACGCTTTCGTTTTTGCCTAAACGTATAATAACGACGTTGGCAAAACTGCCGAAGCATAAACCTATAACCGAAACCGCAAAATAAAAATATATATCCATCTTAACCCTTTTTTTAAAAATATAGCCGACGTTTTTTCAACGAAGCGCCTTGACTAAACGTCTTGTTTTGACTCGTCGTTTATTTGCGCCGTTAGCTTTACTAGCGTTTTGCTTGCGTCAGCTCGCTCGCTTTTTTAGCGTCCTCTAACGCGCTTTTACGATCGCCAAATCCCAATAGACGTTTGCGCGGTTGTAGTAAGCGCCCGCGTCGTTTTGATAGGCTTCGATAGTCTTACGTTTTACGGTTAGATTAGACAAACCTAGCTCCTTTAATCGTTAAAAGTTCCGTTATTATAACGCATTTAGTTTGTGGCGCTATCGATAAAAACGCAAGAAACGTTTTCGCGCTTAAAAAGTAGCCTAAATCCGCTCTTTTAGTCGTTAAAACTCGGGCTTTTGGCGCTTTATACTCCGCCAAAGCGCCGCTCGCGTTTCTGAAAATCTTCTATCGTTTTATCTAATTCGATCGCGTTAAACTCAGGCCATAGCGTAGGAGTAAAAAAAAGTTCCGTATAGGCGCATTGCCACAAAAGAAAGTTTGAAAGCCTCTGCTCCCCTCCCGTTCTAATAAGCATATCTACGTCGGGAAAACTCGCCGTATATAACGCGTCGTTTAGCGCCTCTTTTGTGATCTCGTTTGATCGTATTTTGTTAGCCGCTCTGACAATCTCGTCTTTGGCGCCGTAATTAAGCGCCAAAACCTGCGTCATTGCGCTATTATCTGCGGTCGCCTCGATTGTCTTAGATATGCGATCTTGCAAATGTTTTGGTAGCTTTGCTAAATCGCCAATCGCAAAAAATCTTATATTGTTGTCCGTTAAAGTTTTTAATTCGTTTTTTAAGTAGCGATCAAGCATTTTCATTAAAAAACTAACTTCGCTTTTAGGGCGATCCCAATTTTCGGTACTAAAGGCGTATAGAGTTAAAACCTCTATGCCTATTTCTGCGCAATGCGTCGTAATTACTCTAACGGTGTTTGCCCCCTCTTCATGCCCTTTTGTGCGATCGGCGAAACCTCGTTTTTTTGCGTATCTGCCATTGCCGTCCATAATGATCGCGATATGGCGCGGAAAACTCATATTGTCTTCTCGATCGCGCTTAAAATATCAAACGCGACGCTTAACTTTTCGCCTTCAAACTCTTGTCGATCGTCGCCTAAAAAAACTATCTTTGTACGATCGCTTCCAAACTCTACGCCATCTAAACCTAATATATTCAGGCAAACGGCGTTTAAGCGCTTTTCTTCTTTCATATCCAAAGCGTATTTTTCAGCGTTTTTAGCGTCGGTTTCCGCTTTGAATCCTACGCAAAAGAGATCGCTTTTATCGATCAGGCTAAGTATATCCTCCGTTTGTTTTAGTTCCAATATCCAGCGATCGCCAATATCGCTTTTTTTTAGCTTTTTTTTACTTGGACTTTTAGCGCGATAATCGCTTACCGCAGCCGCCATCAACAAAACGGATTTTTTATCGGAGGATTTTTGTTGCGCCGCGATATTTGCGTTTAGTATTTTTAACATTTCGTCCGCGCCATTTGCTTCGATCTGCGCGATCGGTAACGCGGGATCGTTCGCGCTTCCTATTAAAACGGGCGAAGCGCCCAAACAATATGCTACTCTAGCAAGAGCGATCGCCATTTTGCCGCTACTACGATTTGTAATATCTCGAACGCTGTCGATCGCTTCGCGGCACGCGCCGCCTGTTATTATTACCGCTCTTTTATCCCAAAAATCTCGTCTTAAAAGCGATCGCGCGATCGCCCAAAAAAGCCGCTCCGGCTCCGCTAATCTACCCGCGCCTATTTCCTTGCAAACAAGTTCGCCTTCTTCCGTTTCAACAGACCAATTCCGTTCGCGCTCTAACACTCCCAACGCCGCTAACGTCGCTTCATTATTTATCATCGCGTCGTTCGCGGCGGGCGCTAAAATCTTCGGCGCTTTGCAGACAAGAACGGTTTGTAGTAATAAATTATCCGCCGCTCCGATCGCTATTTTGTTAATCGTGTTTGCCGTCGCGGGCGCTATGATTAACGTTTCCGCCCATTTTGCCAAACCTATATGATTATTATCGTTTGCCCAACTTTCGTTTTTATCCGTTAAGACCTCGTTGCCCGTGATCGCTTCAAAAGTTACGGCGCCGATAAAACGTTGCGCCGCCTTTGTCATAACAACGCGCGCGTCTGCGCCCGCTTTAACTAATAAACGCGCCAAATACGCCGCTTTATATGCGCTAATGCTGCCCGTTACGCCCAAAACTACGCGACGATTTTCCAGTATCTTCATTTTTTAATTCCAAAAAACTTATAAAAAAAACCAGCGACGCTTTTTTGTTCGGAGCGCGACAAAACCAGATCGCCTTCGTTCGGGTTTTTTACGACGGTCGTTCCCGCGCCGATTATCACGTTATCCGGTATCGTTACGGGCGCGACTAATTGCGTGTCGCTTCCTATAAAAACGTTTTTACCGATCGTCGTTTGATATTTGCCTTTTCCGTCGTAATTGCAGGTGATCGTTCCCGCGCCTATATTAGTTCCCGCGCCGATCGTAGCGTCGCCTAGATAGCTCAAATGCCCCGCTTTTACTCCGTCTAGTTTCGCCTTTTTTGTTTCGACAAAATTACCGATATGCGTATTTTTAACCTCCGTATTTGGGCGCAAATGCGCCATCGGTCCTATATCGCTCTCTATTACGACGCTGTCCTCTACTACGCTATGCGCTTTTATCGTCGATTTAACTATTTTGGATTTACCCAAAATAACCGCGCCGTTTTCGATAACGCATTCGCCTTCAAACTCGGCGTTCGCGTCGATATAAACCGTTTCGGGCAGACGCATCATTACGCCCGCGTTCATCAATTGTTCTTTAAGCGCGTTTTGGTGGTATTCTTCGGCTTTTGCTAATTCCGTTTTGGAATTAACGCCCATTAAAATATATTCGTCGCCCCACACGGCGCTAATCGATATATTATTAGCCGCCGCCAAAGCGACTAGATCGGTAATATAATACTCTTTTTGCGCGTTGTCGTTTGTAACTTTAGGCAGAAACTCGCCCAAAAACGACCGCGAAAAACTATAAACGCCCGCATTGACGCTTGTAATCTTTTTTTCTTCCTCGTTCGCGTCTTTTTCTTCGACGATTTTTATAACGCGGTCGTTTTTGATTATCGCTCGCCCGTAGCCGCTCGGATCTAGACGCGAAAAGACGCTAATGGCGATATCTTCTCGCCGCGCCGCTAACGCTTTGACGAAATCGCCTGTAATCAAGGGCATATCGCCGTTTAACGCGACAATCCGATCGTATTTTGGCGACGCCGCTTTGATCGCGCCCGCCGTTCCCGAAAAGTTTTCGTAATCTTGACGGGCGCAGACGACTTGGTCGCCAAACTCGCGCTCGATATGCGCTTTTATCCGATCGTGGTCGTGGTATAAAACGACCTGAACGTCGTCGCTTACGCTTAGAGCGGCGAGGATCGAGTAGTCCAAAACGGCGCGTCCGCTTAATTTGTGAAGGACTTTGGGCGTTTGGGATTTCATACGAGTTCCCGCGCCCGCGCCTAGAATTACCACTGAAACGTTGGACATTTTCCGCCTATTAAACAAAGTTTAAGCGCATATTAACACGGCATTGATTAGAATAACGGATTTAATAGACAATGGATAGGCGCGCATGGATTTAGGTTCCGTTATCGGCATTGTAATGGTCTTCGGGCTTTTGGGGTTTGCGATTATGCTTGGGGCGGGTTTAGGTCCTTATCTCGACCTGCCTAGCGCGCTTATCGTGCTTGGCGGCGCAAGTTCGTCGATTTTGATAGCTTTCAAATTAGAGCAGGTCAAAAATATCGGCAGAGTGGTCGGCGTGGTTTTCAAACCGCAAAGTTTTGATATTCCTTCGATCGTTCGCAAACTGGTCGATTATTCGACGATCGCGCGACGCGACGGCATTTTGGCGCTAGAAACCCCCGTCAATCAAGAGGAAAACCTCTTTATGAAAAAGGGGCTTTCTATGGCGGTCGACGGCAACGAGCCGGACGTGATCCGATCGCTTTTGGAGCTTGAAAGCGACGAGATGAGCTCGCGCCACAAAGGCTACGCCGCCATTTTAGATCAGTTTGCGGGATTGGCGGGCAGTTTCGGTATGATCGGAACGTTGATCGGGCTTGTGGCTATGCTAATCAATATGGCGGATCCAAGCTCGATTGGTCCCGCTATGGCGGTGGCGATTATCACGACGCTTTACGGCGCGATTTGCGGCAACGCGATCGCCGCTCCGATGGCGTATTTGCTTAACATACGGGATAACGAGGAGATGATGGTGCGAAGCCTAATTATCGAGGGTATTATGTCGATCCAAGCGGGCGACAATCCGCGCACGCTAGAGCAGAAATTGCTCGGTTTCTTACCGCCAAAACAGCGCGTAAGCCAATTCGAGTAGAAAATGGCAAAGAAAAGAGGCGGCGGTCTTCCGCAAATCTGTCCTCCGCGCTGGATCGTTCAGTTTGGAGATATGATGTCCCTGCTTCTCGTGTTTTTTATTTTGCTTTTGTCGATGAGCACGATCGACGCAAAAAAGGTAAACGAGGCGATCGGCTCGCTAACGGGCGCGTTGAGCGTGCTTGAAGGCGGAACGCAAAGCGAGATTTCGCGGGAGCGTATGCAACTTGCCACTCCGATCGTGCCGCAAACCGAAACCGACGACACGGTCAATCGCGTTACGGTGATGATCAGCGAGTTCAACGAGATTATCAGGCGGCAGGGCGGCGAGGAAACGATTCAGGTGCAAGAGGCGATCGAGGGTTTTATGATCCAACTGCCCGCGTCGCTTCTGTTTCGAGAGGCAAGCGCGCAGATCGTCAGCGCCGACGCGCTTTTGTTGCTAAAACGCATAGCGATTTTGACGGAAACGATGCCTAAAGATTTAGAGATCGTTGTGCGCGGGCATACCGACGAGCTTGAAGTATCGGGATCGACGCAGTTCAAAGACGCTTGGTCGCTATCTACGGCGCGATCGGTCGCGGTCGTCAAAGAGCTAATAACCGACGGCGTTAAACCCGAACGCCTTAGCGCGGCGGGATTTGCCAACTTTCAGCCGATCGCCACAAACGCGACGGAACAGGGCAGAGCGCGTAATCGCCGCGTAGAAATACATTTTTTGGGACAGAGCAAAACAAGCGAACCTAAAACGCCAAAAAGCGTGTTGGATTTGCCGCGTCAATGAGGATTTTAGCCCCTCTTTGCCTCTTTGCGCTTTTTGCGTGCGGCGCTTTCGCCGCGCCCGAAGTTTTGCAGTTGCCTACGGTCGATCTGCGTATTAACGCGCCTGAAAATCCTACGCAGCTCGTTCAGACGTTAAATATCATTATTATTCTGACGCTTCTCGTTCTCGCGCCGTCGCTTATAATGATGATGACGAGTTTTACGCGGCTATTGATCGTTTTTAGCTTTTTGCGTCAAGCGATGGGAACGCAACAAACGCCGCCAAATCAGATATTGGTTTCTATGGCGTTAATCCTAACGTTTTTTATTATGGAACCCGCTATGCGCCAAGCGTGGAACAACGGGGTAACGCCGTATATGAACGAGGAGATCGGCTACGCGGAAGCGTTCGATCGATCGATCGCGCCTTTTGAAGATTTTATGCTTAGAAATACCCGCGAAAAAGACCTAGCGCTTTTCTTAAGGATTCGCGGCGAAGAGAATATCCAAAGCGAAGAGGATATTACCTTGCCAATTCTGCTTCCGGCGTTTATGATCAGCGAGCTGAAAACGGCGTTTGAAATAGGTTTTTTATTGTATCTGCCATTTTTGGTGATCGATATGGTGGTTAGCTCGGTGCTAATGGCTATGGGTATGATGATGTTGCCGCCAGTGATGATCAGTCTGCCATTTAAAATTATCCTATTTATTATGGTCGATGGTTGGAATCTAATCGTCGGATCGCTAGTGCGGAGTTTTCAATGATCTGCGAATGGTTTGGCGAATGCGGCGGCTGCGCTTTACCTATTGCGTACGACGAACAGCTTGCGCGTAAAAAAGAAGCCTTTTTGGATATTTTCAGCGGTATCGATCTGCCAAAAATAGAGTTTTTTGAAAGCGAAAAAAGCCATTTTAGAAATCGCGGCGAGTTTCGCGTCTGGCACGAAGCGGACGGCGGAATATCGCTTAGTATGTTCAAAAAGAAAAGCTCTAACGTTATTAGCGTCAGCCGTTGCCCCGCTACGCATAGTCGCTTTTATGAAAATGCGCAAGATATATTAAACTTCATAGCGGATTTTCCCGTTTTATTCGAGCGGCTTTTCGAGTTAGATTTTTTGGTTTCAACCGACGGCAAAGATATGATCTTAACGCTTATCTATCATAAAAAGATCGACGAGCGTTGGGAGGAAGCCGCAGGAAAATTACGCGAGCGCTTTAACGGGCGAAGCAGAGGCGAAAAACTAGTTATAGGCGACGATTTTATCACCGAAGGGATCGAGATAAAAGATCGCCGCTGGCGCTATATGCAAAAAGAGGGCGCGTTTAGCCAACCAAACGGACGGATAAACCGCGAAATGATCGACTACCTTTCTAATCGATTGGAACCAAGCCAAAACGACTATTTAGAGCTTTATTGCGGCAATGGCAATTTCACGCTTCCGCTATCGCAAAAAATAGATAAGGCGATCGCTATCGAAATCAACAGAGAATCGTTAAACGCGGCGAAACAAAACGCGATAGATAATAGTTGCGATAATATCTTTTTTGCGCGTATGAGCGCGGAGGAGTTTGCAAACGCTATGAACAAAACGAGATCGTTTAACCGCTTAAAAGAACTGGATTTAGACGAATATAATTTTGACGCGGCGCTTGTCGATCCGCCGCGTTCCGGACTTGATCCCAATTCGTTAAATCTTATTTCTGGCATAGATCGTATTATCTATATCTCGTGCAATCCCAAAACCCTGCGCCGCGATATAGAAACGCTAAACCAAACGCACGCTATTTCGTCTTTAGCTTTATTTGATCAATTTCCATATACCCATCACATAGAAACCTGCGTTATATTGGAAGGCAAACAATGTTAAATAAAGCCGAAGTAGAAAAACTTAAACATCAAGGCGCAAATAATGTCGCGGCTTTAATCGCAAACTATAACGATACGAATAGTATCGAGTTTATTCTTGAAAATTTAGGTCGTTTGCCAAACAATTTTAACCCAGATTTTCTATACAAGCTATTAACGCACGCCCATTCGTCAATACGGTTAAACGCCGTTAAAAACATTGGGAAACTAAATGAAAAAGCGAATACAAACACGTTATACTCATTGTATAAAAATGAACAAAATAGCGGCGTTAAAAGAGAGATTGTATCCGCTATCGGCAGACAAAGAAAGATCGCTAATAAAGCGATACTATTTGAATTTCTAAACGACGACAACCCAAAAATAGTATGCCAAGCGATTCGCGCCCTGCTCGTTTTCAAAAATGACAATGAAATCATCGAGAAATTAAAGCTTTTGGCAAATCATCAAAATGAAATGGTAAGAACAATCATTTACAAAGAATTTTTTTTGGAAAACAGCTCAGCCGATTTACAACCGCAAGCGCAAACATACGACTTTCTTAAAAATATTGTCATTAACGCCGATACGCTTGAAGCGCTCAAATACGCGCCAAGCGAAAGCGTTCATTTAACCTTTACTTCGCCGCCTTATTATAACGCTAAGGATTATTCAATATATCCAAGTTATAAAGCGTATTTAGAGTTTTTGGAGAAGGTATTTATTCAAACGCATAGAATAACAAAAGAAGGGCGATTTTTAATAGTTAATACTTCTCCGATCATCATTCCAAGAGTAAGTCGTTCGCATTCTAGCAAAAGATACGCTATTCCTTTCGATCTACATCCATATTTAATTAAAAACGGATGGGAGTTTATAGACGACATTATTTGGCTTAAACCCGAAGCGTGCGTAAAGAACCGTATCGGCGGCTTTATGCAACATCGCAAACCTTTAGGCTATAAGCCAAATTCGGTTACGGAATATCTAATGGTATATCGCAAATCCACAGACAAGCTATTAGATTGGAATATGAGAAACTATTCGACTAAAATTGTACATGAAAGCAAAGTTTCAGACGGATATGAAACCAGCAACGTTTGGAGGATCGATCCTAGTTTTGATAAGGTTCATTCCGCAGTTTTTCCCGCAGAACTATGCAAACGGGTAATTCAATACTATTCATATAAAGGCGATCTTATTTTTGACCCATTCGGCGGAAGCGGAACTGTCGCGAAAACTGCAAAATCTCTCGATCGTTTTTTCTTTTTAACCGAGCAAAATTCAAAGTATTTTGAATATATGAAAAATAAACTCAAACAACAAGATCTTTGCGATCAATCAAAAACGCAATTTTTGACGCTTGACCAATTTATTGAAAAGAGCAAAAATGAGCCTCGCTAACCAAATTGTAAAAGACGTTATTTATCGCGTGATAAAAGGCGAAGATTATCGTGTTGTAATTGTAAATTCAATTAACGCCGAATTTTTACAATTTTCAATTGATTTTTTTAAGCGAATAGTCGCCGCAAAACTGAAATCTAAAAACATAAGTATTGATTGGTACAAGAAGGCTTTTATCTCCAATCCGCTATCTAGCGACGAGATAGCGATCAATGCTGGAATAAACAAAAAAACAATAACTAATATGCGCGGATTGGCAACAAAATCGATTGTAATCGACGCCGCAAACGAACATTTTGATTATCTGTACGACACAATACTGAATTTAGTGAAATCCTCCAATGATATTGAATTAACATTAACGATCAGGTTTAACGGAGTAAGCGTCGATCTTAGCGTTAGCGAAAGCCTTGTCGTTATCAATACGCTTGCCGTAAAACGAGCGCAATTAAAAGGCGGATTATGGAGCGCTATAGGTAAATCAGCAGAAAAATATATAGTGCTCGCTCTCTGCAAACTTTATGGCGTTAGCGATCAATACTATGACGCTTCGCGCTTTGTAAAAGATAAACAAAAGGCGGTAGATAGGGAGATAGATTTTTATTTATTGTCCAATAAGAAAAAATATCGCTGTGAAATTAAATTGATGGGCAAAGGCAATCCAGAAAGCACCGATGCAATTATAGCTAGAGGTTCTAAAGTTTTTGTTGCCGATACGTTTTCTTTGCAAAATAAAAGCCAATGCGGCGAACTAGGCGTTTATTGGGTAGCGCTGCGCGATAAGAACGGCTTTAGGCGTTTCAAAACTATTCTGAAAACGCTTAACATTCCGCATAACGATTATTTAGGAAATTTAGATATCGATCTGCCGCCTATACTAGATGAATTATTCGCTAAAAAAGGCATTGCTAGTATAAACAAAAATAGCGCAAAATAAATGCGCTTAACTTAAGTGAAAGGAGTGAAGATGAGATACGATTTTGAACCTTATCCGTTTGATAAGTTGCGCGAATTGTTGAACGGCGTCAAGCCAAATAGCGCAAAAAAGCCGATCAATTTGCAGATCGGCGAACCGCAATTTGAAACGCCGAAAGAGATTTTAGAAGTATTAAACGCCCATCAAAAAATGTTTAATAAATATCCTCTTAGCGCGGGTATTCCAAAGCTAAATGAGGCGCAGATTGGCTTTGTCGATCGGCGTTTTGGAATAAAGTTAGAAAACAATCAGATTCTGCCTACGCTTGGAACGCGAGAGGCGCTTTTTAACTTTCCGCAATGCTTGCTTTTTGATATAGCAAATCCCGCGATCGCCTATCCAAATCCTTTTTATCAAATCTACGAAGGGGCGGCAAAAGCGAGTCGAGCAAGAAGCGTTTTATTAGATCTAACCCGCGAAAATAGTTTTAAGCCCGATATAACCGATCGACGATTAAAAGATTGCGATCTGGTTATTTTGAATTCGCCCAATAACCCTACCGGATCGGTTTTAAGTTTAGAAGAGCTTACGGAATGGGCGAAGCTATCCGAAAAGTTTGGTTTTACTTTGCTAAGCGACGAGTGCTATTCGGAGATTTACGATAAAGAGCCGCCGCCATCGTTACTGCAAGCAGCGATAAAAGCTAGCAACGCCGAGTTTAAGAATATAATCGTGATGAACTCGCTTTCAAAGCGCAGTAGCGCCGCAGGAATTAGAAGCGGCTTTGTCGCGGGCGATAAAAATATCTTGCGCTCTTACGCCAAATATCGATCGTACGCGGGCGCGACTTCTGGCGTTCCGCTTCAGATCGCTTCGGCTTATGCGTGGCTAGACGATAAGCATAGCGACGAGATTCGTTTGAAATACGCAAAGAATATGCGGTTGGCGCAAAAAGCGCTTAATATCGACGCGCCAAGCGCAACGTTTTATTTATGGATAGCGGTAAACGACGATCTAAAAGCGGCGCAAGAGCTATACAAGGATCAGGCGCTATGCGTTTTACCCGGAACGTTTCTTGCAAGAGGTAAAAATCCGCTTGGATTTTTGCGCGTCGCGCTTGTTTATGAAGAAAGCGAAACAATCGAAGCGCTCGATAGATTAAAAGAGTATTTACAATGATAAAAGGGACGTTTTGACGATAAATCAACAGAGAGAGAAAATGAAAAAAATACATTTTATCGGTATTGGCGGGATCGGCATTTCGGCGCTTGCTAGATTAACGGCGCACGAGGGGCATATAGTAAGCGGATCGGACGTAGCGGAAACTCCGCTGATAGCAAAACTGCGCGGCGAAGGTATAAAAATCAACGTGCCTCATAACGCGAACGTAATTAACGATCAGGATTTAGTGATCCATTCGGCGATCATCAAAACCGATAACGAAGAGATAATCGAAGCAAAAAAGCGCGGTATTACTACGCTATGCCGCAAAGAGGCGCTAAAAAGTATCTTAGCCGATAAAGAGGTTTTCTCGGTTGCGGGCGCGCACGGTAAAAGCACTACTACCGCTATTTTATCTACCATACTAGAATCCTCCGCGCTTATCGGCGCAGAGGTTAAAAACTTTGGTTCAAACGTTCGTTTTGTAGAGGGTAAAACTCTAGCGTTTGAAGCGGACGAGTCGGACGCTAGTTTCTTACATTCAAATCCAAGCGTAGCGATTGTAACCAACGCGGAACCCGAACATATGGAGTATTATGATTATGATCTTGATAAGTTTCACAACGCTTATTTAGAGTTTCTCTCGCTTGCCAAGATCCGCATAATAAACGCGGAAGATGATTTTCTTTATACCTATAAAGACGAAGCGATCCGTTTGTATCCTAGCAAAGATATAAAAAATCTGCGTTTTATTTTGAAAGAAGGCGAACCTTTTACGGCGTTTGAGTTAAAAGGTTTAGGCGAGTTTTTTGCGTGGGGTTTCGGCGCTCATATTGCGATCGACGCAAGCCTTGCGATTTTAGCCGCTAATTTAGTTTTGCCGATTGAAACGATTCGAAAACGTATATCTAATTATAAAGGGATCAAAAAACGTTTTGATATTGTTCGACGAGCGGATAAATTAGTCGTGATCGACGATTACGGACATCACCCGACTGAAATTGAAGCGACTTTGCGATCGATATTGCAATATAAAGAGTTATTGGGACTACAAAACGTTACGGCCGTTTGGCAACCGCATAAGTATTCGCGCACTTTGCATAATCTTGATCGTTTTGTTCAGTGCTTTAACGGCGTCGATCGGCTTATTATTCTGCCGGTTTGGGCGGCGGGCGAAACGCCTATAGAATTAAATCTAAGCGAACGCTTCGAGCGATATAAACCAACTTTTGCGCCCGACGTGCAAAGCGTAAAAGAAACGATCAAAGAAGGCGCGTTAATAGGTTTTGGCGCGGGCAACCTTACCTATCAACTTCATAGCGCTTACGAATCAAATTGAAGGGCTAAAGTAAAAAAGATAAAAGCAAGCGCCGTATCGTTTTTAGCGATTATCGCTATAAATTGTCCGTATGCGCATTAAAAAAACTTACGCGCCGCCAAAAAGTATTAAGAAAATCGCGACATAGAAAGATTAGCGCGTCGTAAAATCGCCGCTTAAGCGCCCGTAAAGCGAAATAAAAAGCCTTTTTTGTCCTCCAAAAGCGTTAGGTTTCCATTATGAGCCTCAATAATTTGGCGCGTTAAAATAAGCCCCAAACCATGCCCTTTTGTTTTGCTTGTGTAAAACGCTTCAAAAAGCCGTTCTTTATTTTCAAAAGGCTTGCCGTTATCGCTAATTTCCAATTCGTGAAACTCGCCGTTTTTGCGGTAATTTACGACGATCGCGCCGTCCTCGTTTTCGCACTCCTCAATTGCGTCGATCGCGTTAAAAATAATATTTTGAAGCGCCAAAGAGATCAGATCAAAATCCGCGCTAACCTTTACGGCGGACAGATTAAAAGAAAAATCAATCGACTTTGAATAAGAATAATTCGCTACGCCGCCGTTAAGCTCCGCGATTAGATCGCTTAATGCAAATTGACGGGGATTTAGCGTAAATCCTTTAGAAAATAAGAGCGTAGCTTTTACAATTCGCTCTACGCGCCAGATCGATTTTTTGATTTCTAGCACGATCGATTTTGCGCGAATATCGACTTTATTAAAAAGCGTAGAAGTTAAGATTGCCGCGGCGCCGATCGGGTTGCGAATCTCATGCGCTAGATGCGCCGCCATTTGCCCCATAGCGATTAAACGTTCGTTTCGTTTATTTTTGGTATTATCCGTAGCGGTGATAATAGTTTTTCCGTTTTGTTTTGATACCTGCAAAAGATAGAACTTATCGTTTATCTCTATCTCTGTGTCGTTTTGCTCCAAACGGATCGTGAGCGGATCGATTTGCGTCGCTCGCGCCTTTTCATTGCTAACGTAGATCGATCCGTCGTCGTTTAATACCCATAACGCCGTCGGCTGAACTTCGATCACCTCTTTTAATAAAGCGCGCTGTTCTAGAAAATCTTTTTCCATCGCGTCGATCTGCTCGATCAGATTCGGCAGTTGTTTTAACAGCTCTTTTGTTTCGACGCTATATTTATCGTTTTGCATTGGCGGATTCTATTCGCATTTGTCTTTATATAGCGCCACTTTTTGAAATGGCGCAAACCTATTTTACCACAAAATCCGAGAGGTAAGAAGTTAAAAGTGAAAAATTAAACAGAAACGAAGTCTTCTTTCGGCGGATCGCCCCCTACCCAAACGGTGCGGCGCGCATTAAACGCCCTTCGAGCGTTGCCTTCGGCGATTTTTTCTCCCCCAAAACAAGCGGGCTACGCCCGCTTAAAAATGGAAATAACCGACGGCGGAGCCGTCAGGGATACAGATAAGAAAATGGATAACAGGGTGGAAAGAACTTATATCAAAATGTTTATGATTTTTCAAAATATGTGATATAATTTAGGTATGGCAAGAACCAGTAAATCGGATAGGAATAAAACAATTGACTTTTCGCTTGAAGAAGGTCAAGAGTATTTTGACCGCTGTATCACAGACGAGAAAGACTTGCCTTTGAACACGATAATGAATAAAACCATCAACGGCGATACTTTCAAAATAATGGAAAAATTGCCGAAAAAATTCGTGGATTTGCTTATTGTTGATCCGCCGTATAATCTTTCAAAAGATTATAATGGTAGTAAATTCAAAAAAACAGATGATGAAAGTTATGCTAAATATACGGAGCAATGGTTGAAATTAGTCGCACCACTTTTGAAAGATGAAGCATCTGTTTATATCTGTTGCGACTGGAAAACAAGTGTTGTTATCGGTAGAGTTTTGCCAAAATATTTAAATGTTCGTAATCGCATAACTTGGCAACGGGAAAAAGGGCGTGGGGCAAAAGAAAACTGGAAAAATGGGCTTGAAGATATTTGGTTTGCCACAAATAGTGGGCGTTGGACTTTTAATTTAGAAGATGTCAAGGTTCGTAAAAAAGTAATCGCACCGTATAAAGAAGAAGGCAAACCGAAAGACTGGCAAGAAACCGAAAAAGGTAATTTCCGTGATACTTGCCCGTCAAACTTTTGGGACGACTGTTCAATTCCGTATTGGTCAATGCCCGAAAACACTGCTCACCCAACGCAAAAACCTGAAAAACTACTCGCTAAAATGATTTTGGCAAGTTCTAACAAGGGTGATGTAGTTTTTGACCCATTTTTAGGCAGTGGCTCAACTTCCGTAACGGCTAAAAAATTAGGACGAAAATTTGTTGGTATAGAATTAGACAAAACATACTGTGCTTGGACAGAAAAACGGCTTGAAATGGCTGACACCGATGACGAAATACAAGGCTATACCGACGGCGTTTTCTGGGAGCGAAACACTCTCGGCGAGCAGAAAAAAGTTAAAACTAATTTATCAACAAAGCAAATGAAAGAGGAAAATTATGGACAAATCGCTTTCGCAACTAATTAAATTTATAGAGAGTTTGGACGGCAAAACTGACAAAGCCAAACTTTCAAAAATGGTTCAAGAAAGGCTTGACTTAACAAAAGATAGGTCGGTTTTTTATAACGATGTTTTCGCAATACGATTTAGTTCTTCAAAATCAACCAGTTTTTCAAATACAGTGATTTCACTTTCAAACTTACAGAAATACGACGACTTGCCATTTATCGTTTGCTTGAATACGCCAAGTAGAAATTATTTGTATCTGGCGAATACGACCTTTTTGGTAAAAGTTAGTCATTCGTCGCAACAGTTAAGAGAAGATAACATTCGGGGTAGCATAAATGGTTCAGATATTTCCAAAAAGTTTAATGATATTGAAAATAAGCCTGAAAATTTTGACGAATTATTTGCTATACACTCTGAAATCGGTTTTGGCGGGAATCTTGCTCGTTTAGTGGAGGCAACCAATAACATTTCGCCAAGCGGAAGCAAATTTGAAATCTCAAAAACTAATAAAACGACTATTTTATCAGCACCAGAACGAGCCAAGAACTTTGTTATCTCTGATGAGTATAAAATACTAAAAGCCGAATTAGACAAGACGACCAGCAAATACGAAAACGAAATTATATTAGCAAGTTTAATTGACAATGTGAATATTCGTGGACGAGTAATTGAATATATTATTGCTGGCGAAGACGAGAACCTCCGAAAAGAGCTCATTTCCGCATTGCAAGGCGGCACGAAACGAATTCCAAGTTTTCGCACTAAAAATTCACTCGGTGATTTTGTTAAAATTTTTGATAAATACAACACGGCAACAGATATAAAAACCAAAGTTATGATTTTGAACTCTGCACCAAAAGCATATAATCTTGACAAAATTCTTGAATTTTTAGCGAGCGAAAACTCGGTCTTTATGTTTTACTTTGTCGGAATTATGCCGAAGCAAATTATCGGGCAAGTTTTGATTTCAATGTTTCAAGATGATTTGCGAGATACAACGCACCTGTTGGCACATTGGGCGGGTCGCAATTCTCGTGGCGTGGCTCAATTTAGCGGTCAAGTTTTGGACAATTTGATCAAAAACCCAAATAATAATATTGACACGATAAAAAGTAAAGACTTTCTTAATCATTTAATAGGATTATAAAAATATGAACGACGAAATCAGATTAGTATCAGAATTATCAGGCGACACATACAAAAACAGTAGTGGTTCGGAAATCGCTGTTATCAAAATTGCCAACGATGTTTTAATGACAAGCAAAGAAATGGCGAAAATATACAGTGCTGGCGTGCCAGTTGTTTCCAAGAAATTGAAGAAAATCTTCTCTGATAGTGGGCTAAACAAGAAACAAGTTAGTTCCATTCTGGCACACAAGGCAGATGACGGAAAACTCTATCGCACCACTTACTATAATTCATAAGTAATTATTTTAGTCAGCACAATGCTAAAATCGGCAGAAGCCGAGAGTTTTCAGAAGTGGTTAGGAAACAGTAAAGATAAACTAATTTCTTAATATCTATTACGGATATTGATTGCTTCTTCAATCCAATCGGCGATGTTGTTATTTATGTAATTATAAACTCTTTGACTATCTGAGTAGGGTGGGTTATACGTTTTTACTATGTTAGCCATATTCACACCGTTGATATTGTAGTCACTAAAAGGGTTATTGCCTTGATAAGATTGTTGCCCAGCCGAGTTTTTGAGATTGTGAATGTAGATACCAACCAAACCCTTTCCGTCACTCCAAGTTTTTTCTATCTCGTGTTTAATCCATTTTCTGCCAGCCGTTCCATTGCCGATTAAAACGACTGTGCAAGATCTGCCGTTCATTTGATCAGCAATCCACCTTTTAATCGCATCATCTCCATTTCTCGTAACAGTTTCCCAGTCGTTATCAGTTGCTGGACGGTTGCCGTCAATCACGCCCATATTTCTGACCTGTGAAGCACGCCAGCTGTCTGGTTGATAATGGAAACTATAAAATACTTGTCTTTTTGACATATCACTCCTTTACCTTAATTATTAAACTTATATCAAAATTGTTACTAACGAGAAATCCCGCAACTATCAGCAAGACAACGCCATAAAACATAACCAGAACAGGTCGCCGAAACGCTTCAAACCAAGCCAAGAAGGTTAATTTTGGAGTTTTCATACTGTAATCTATTTTATCTGCCGACAACTCGGCAACTCGTGAATACAAATTACGATAACGCCGTTCTAGTGCGAGGTAGTAAGCGTCAATAAACCAAAATATTAAGACCGCACCCAATATGACCCAAAGCAGATTATAATTTCCAGTTGTTAGCGTAGCTGTAAAAATAGCGCCAATTATTGTAATAGACCAACCCTTAAGCAAGAATGTATTTGAAGACAAGCGATTTATCACGTCTTGTATGAATTTAAGGTGCTTGCGTTTGTCGTCTGGCGTGGCGCTCTTTCTCATACGCCCATTATATCACAAAAAGTTAATGTTTTGTAATGATATATTTCCATAATGCTTATGCTACTTCATCTGTATTCCCGACAACTCCGCCATCGGTTGTTTCCATTTTCTTTTCTGGATTTTATGCGGTTTTTTGGATCGGGGGCAACCCGCTGAAAGAAGACTTCGTTTTCTGTTTAATTTTTCGCTTTTAATTTCTTAACTCTCGGATTCAGAAAATCCAAATATTGGTGGGTCTTGCAGGACTCGAACCTGCGACCAGCCCGTTATGAGCGGGCGGCTCTAACCAACTGAGCTAAAGACCCAAAAACCGCCCGTCGTCATTCCAACGAACGCGGCGCGGAAGTATATAAAAAATTAAATCTAAAGGCAAGCAGATTTTCTATAATGGCGAATAAAACTATAAAATTAACAAACGAGCTTCCGCCGTGGCTAAAAAGCGGCAAAGGCACTCCCACAACGGGCGCGAAGCCTGTCGTCATTGCGATATTGATCGCCATATAAAAAAAAACCATAATCGCCACGCCCGTGATCGTAACCGTCGCCAAATAGTCGCCTTGCACCTTGTGATTTAGGCTGAAAAGGTGCAAAACCAAAATCATATACAGCGCGATCAGAACAAGCGCGCCGACAAAACCAAAACGCTCCGCGTAATAGGCGAAAATAAAATCGGTCGTGGCGATCGGTAAAAACTTAAGCTGCGTTTGCGTCGCCTCTTCGGGCTTTTTGCCGTCCAAACCGCCGCTTCCAATCGCAATCAGGGACTGACGGACGTGGTAGTTATTGTCTTCCGATAGAAAATCGACGATTCGTTTTTTTTGATAGTCGTGTAGCATATCGTAGCCCGCCGCATAGAAAAACCCGCCGACAATCGCGCCCAAAAGCGCAAGCGTAACCCACACCTTGCGTTGCAGACCAATCGCGATCAAAACGCCGCCGCCGACAAGCAAAAGCAGAAGCGCCGTGCCAAGATCGGGTTCTTTTAAGATTAGCGCGGCGGGCAAAACGATAAAAAAGATCATCTTAAAAAACGCTCTCCAGCCGTAACCCTCTTTTGGCGGCGGCGTTTCATGAGTCAGATAGGCGAGCATAAGCACAAAAAAAGGCTTGAAAATCTCCGAAGGTTGGACGGTCAGCCCTATAAAAGGCAGCTCCAGCCATCTCTGCGCGCCGCCGCGCGTAACGCCCGCAATATCCACAAGAGCCAGCAAGCCGATCCCAAACCAATAAAAAAACGGGATCATCCAGTAGAATCTGCGAATCGGCAATAAAAAAACGACGATAAACAGAGCGGCTGCGAGCGCCGTATAAACGATCTGTTTATGCGCTAGATCGATGTTGATCTCTCGTATTAAAAAGAGCGACATAGCAATCGGCGGAATTATCATTAAAATCAGCGCCCAATCAAAGTGATCGGCGACCCTTCGATCAAAAATAGAAAGTTTCATCTGCGTTTCTCTGTAAGTTGTGCCGTTATTGTCGCAAAAAACAGATTATCGTCGGCTCTGCGGCAAAAAGATCCCCCCCCCCCCAATCCCCCCCTTTCTTTAATCCCCGCTTAAAAACAGCAAAGTTTAAGGTTGAAACGCTACAATCCGCTCTCTAATTTTCACAAGGAACGCTAAATGAGCAAGCTAACCGTTAGCTTAAACTC
>JAISOU010000065.1 GCA_031275395.1 Helicobacteraceae bacterium
TGTCAACTTTTAACTAATTTTTTTATTAAGAATTGCAAAATAATTCTTTTATGATCTGAATTAAACAGGTATTTTGTAGCGCTGGTTTATAAGTCAATAAACGCCGTTACGTCCGCGAAGGGCCCGCTCCACAGTGAAACGGAGAGGGGCGCAGGGCGCGAAGAATTGACGCGCGAATACGCGCTACGCTAAAGTCGCAGGAACGACTAAATACGGCGGGTTTTAGGAATACGACGATCTATAAATAAGCGCGTTATTCAAACAATCCGTTTACGCTTTCGTTATTAACGATACGGCGCATAACCTCCGCAAAAAGAGACGCGACGCTTAAAACGGTAATTTTATCGCTGGGGCGTTTAAGCGGTATCGTGTTGGTTACGATTAGCTCGTCTAACATTCCCGCTTCTAGTTTTTCGTAAGCCAAACCGGATAAAACGGGGTGAGAACAGCACGCCATAACGCTTGAAGCGCCGCGCTCTTTTAACGCCTTTGCCGCGCCGATTAGCGTCCCAGCCGTATCGACGATGTCGTCGATCATAATCACGTCCTTGCCGTCTACCTCGCCGATAATGTTCATCACCTCCGCGACGTTGGCTTTTTCGCGGCGTTTATCGACGATCACAATATCGAGATCGAGCCGCTTGGCGAAACTACGCGCCCTTGCTACGCCTCCAACGTCGGGCGACGCGACGACCGCGTTTGAAAGGTTGCGCGATCGGAGATGATCGGCAAAGATCACCGAAGCGTAAAGATTATCGACCGGAACGTCGAAAAACCCCTGAATCTGCCCCGCGTGCAGATCGAGCGTTACGAGGCGATCGATACCCGCCGTTTCAAGCAGATTCGCCACCAATTTTGCCGTGATCGGCACTCTAGGCGCGGCTTTGCGATCCTGTCTGGAGTAGCCAAAATAAGGCATAACGGCGATAATGCTGTTCGCGCTGGATCGTTTGAGCGCGTCGATCATCAGCAAAATCTCCATAAGGTTATCGTTTGCGGGCGGACACGTCGGCTGAACGATAAACACGTCTTGCCCGCGCACGCTTTCGCTGATCTGAATACCGATTTCGCCGTCGCTAAAACGGCTTCTTGTAACCTGCCCTAGCGAATAGTCCATATTGGCGCAGATTTCCGCCGCTAAAATAGGGTGCGCCGAACCAGAAAAAACCTTAAAACTACTCATCGTGAAGCGCCTTTTGGCGAAATTAAGGCTACAATTATACTTATTTAGCTCTTTAGGGCTAGAATACGCCAATTTACCACGCGAGAAGACAATGGCGGAAATTATCTTAAACGATAACCATTTTTTGGTATCTCAAACAGATTCGCACGGCAGGATCACGTTCGCTAACGAGGACTTTCTCAAGGTCTGCGGATTTTCGTTAAACGAGCTGATCGGCAAACCTCACAGCATAGTGCGCCACCCCGATATGCCCAAAGCGGCGTTCAAACAACTGTGGGATACGATCCAAAGCGGCAAAGTTTGGACTGGCTTTGTCAAAAATCGCGCCAAAAACGGCGATTTCTACTGGGTTTACGCGACGATTATGCACGCGACAAACTGTAGCGGCGAAAAAGCCTACATATCGGCGCGGCGTAAGCCAAATCGCGCCGAGATCGTCGAAGCCGAAGAGCTTTATAGGACGCTACAATGACAAGAACTAGTAAAAACGCCGTCTTAGCCGCTATCGTAATCGCCGCAATCTTGTTGGCGTTTTTTCAGGGTTCGATCGGCGCGGTCGCGGGCGTTATATTGCTCTTTGGCGCGGCGGCGCTTCCGATTCGCAGCGCGCGCAGCTCTCGAAAGGCTCTTGAAGCGATTGGGGACTTCAAGGATTTAATCAAGCTTAAACGCAACCAAATGCCCGCTCTTAGCCCAAACGCCGACAAAATTAGCGAGGCGATTTACGACGTTGCGACGGACTATGTAACGCGCAATCAGGAGTATATGCTCACGATCGCGCAGGCGATCTTGATCGTCGAACAGGTTCAAAAAGGTTTGCTCTCCTGTCGTTTAAGCGCGGAGCAAAACGATCCGCTTTTATCTACGCTATCGAAGAGTCTTAATAAGATGCTGGACGTTTTTCAATCCTACCTTGTCGATCGCGCTTTGGCGGCTTTTGAGGCGTTCGGGCGCGGCGAGTTCGACAAACGGATCGAAACCAACGATATTCAGCATGAAGTCCTAAAGCTGTTTGACGGGATCAACGGCTTAGGTTCTAAACTTCAAGAGATGAACGCCAACGACGAGGCGAACGCAAAGACGATTACAGAGCGCTCCCGCGCCCTTGAAACGGCGATCGACACGCTACGCGAAGAGAGTCTAAACAAAGCCGAGTCGATCGTGGGCGTTTTAATGGGCAAGATCAATGAAACTAGCCAAAAAGAAAACGCTCTTGCGGACAAACTAATCCAACTTAGCCACGACGCGGAACAGGTCAAAGGAGTTTTGAACGTTATCGGAGATATCGCCGATCAGACCAATCTTTTAGCGCTAAACGCCGCGATCGAAGCGGCGCGGGCGGGCGAACACGGGCGCGGCTTTGCCGTTGTCGCCGACGAGGTGCGAAAACTCGCCGAACGCACGCAAAAGAGCCTAGCCGAAACAAGCGCCTCGATCAGCGTCGTCGTTCAGGCGATCGGCGATAGCTCCGACGCGATGAGTCTTAACGCGGCGCAGATGGACTCTTTGGTTGGTAGCGTCGAAGAGGTTCAAAACGTAATGCGCCAAGTCGTAACGACTCTGGATCGTTTGCGCCAATGATTGATAATTTGAGCAAATCGACCGTCGAGGAGATAAAAAACCGTTTCGATAACGATGTAGAACGTTTTTCTAATTTAGAAACGGGGCAGATTTCTACGATCGACGCGAAAATTACGCTAGAGTTGATTACCGATACCTCTTTGGCGCTCGTTCCAAACGCGCAAAATCTACTAGATATTGGTTGCGGCGCGGGCAACTATGCAATTACGATGTTGTCAAAAAATAAAAACTTGGATTGCGTTTTGATCGATTTAAGCAAACCGATGTTAGACAGGGCTTTTGAAAGAGTATCGGCGATTACGGATAAGGTAAAAACCATACAAGGCGATATAAGAGCCGTAGAGTTGCCTGAAAACCGTTTCGATATTATTTTGGCGGGCGCGGTTTTGCACCATTTAAGAGACGACGAGGATTGGCGAAACGTTTTTTCTAAAATCTATAAAATGCTTAAAAGCGACGGCTGTTTTGCGATCTGCGATCTGGTAACGCAAGATTGCGAAATTACGACGCGGTATATGCGCGAACGATACGGAGATTATTTGCGAAGCGTAGGCGGCGAGGAGTATCGGCGTAAAGTTTTTGACTACGTCGAAAAAGAGGATTCGCCGCGATCGATAAACTACCAATTAGATCTGATGAAAAAAGTAGGTTTTACGCGAGTAGAAATACTTCATAAAAATATATGTTTCGCGGCGTTTGTCGGGATAAAATAAATAGGTATAGCGCCCGTTGATAAGCGGAGCGAAACGACGTAGGCGCGAAGGAAGGTGGGAATGACGGCGTTTGTAGGATTTACTGAAAATGCGTAAGATTTCTGAATACGGCGGATTTACCTACCAACAAAACAACGAATTACAACCCAATTTCTAATCTTGAATTAGCTTATTC
>JAISOU010000087.1 GCA_031275395.1 Helicobacteraceae bacterium
CCCGGAGCGCCTACTATGCCAAAGCCTTGACCATTTTAAGGGCGTATTGATTTTTACAATAAGCAATGGCTATAATGTAGCCAACAAAAGAAGGAGCAAGCGATGGGCGCGATGTATGGAACAGATACGGGTACTGATACGAATACGGGCGTTTATGACGTGTCCATTGATCATTATAAATTCTCAAGGTTAAGAAAAAAATGGAAGCCTATTGCAACATCACACGACAAGTTATATCCATCGCCACATTTGGGAACGCTAGTAGCAAAGGTCATAGGGTGGGGAGGTTTATCATATACCATAGGGTTACTTTCTGGCAACGTATTGTATATGTTGCTAATGTTTTTTGTTGGTATATTTGCTTACGCAACTTATGTTATCATCATTGATGACGAGAGGACATAAGGTGAGCAGAAAGCTCAAAGCCCTTGTTGCGATTGCCGCCTTCACGGTTATTCCGTGGCGTTGGCGTTCGTTTGGACGGGCGCGGCGGTCATATATGCCGTTTCTTTCGTGTTGCTTGGGTTAATTTACCCGCTATTACCAGAAAGAGGAGTTAAAATATCCAATAGCGGACAATCGCCAATCCCATCTGACAATGTCGCCTCCAACCCCAGCTCCTGCTTCGTCAAGCCCCCTCAAAGCTAGTCTTTTCTCCCTACCAGAATTGCCTTATAGAGCGGCTTTGTTGAAACAAACGGCGTTTATTTCCGTTTTTCCGCCATTAACTTTTTCTTCAACTTCCCGATCATTGACCCAAATCTCGAATAAGGATCGCTAGAGCAAGCAACGTAGCAAAATCTCTTTTCCATATTCCAACGATAACGGACGAGCGTTTCCGTTACGTTAAAGGAGCGTTTTCACGCCTATGCGTTTCCGTAAACGCTCGTTTAGCCGATAACGTAAAGCCGATCGTTTCTGACTCGCGCATAATCGTCAAAGGACAAGAGTGAGCGAGAAAAAAGGAACGACGCATATCTATACGCGCAATAACATCGTATACGTATATGCCTTTATAGACGGCAAGCGTTATCGCTACAGCGCCAAGAAAGAGGCTACGCAAGCCAATATCGAATGGGTTAAGGCGCATTGGCGCGAAATCATAGACAAAGCTATTAAAAGGAGGTCAAAACGCCCTAAATCCAAATCAAAGGAGACGAGGATGAAGGGCGAAACGAAACGCGTATCGGTTCGCGGCAGATATATACACGTCTAAGCTTACCTAAACGGGCGGCGACACCGCTACAGCACGGGCAGACTCGCCACTGAAGCTAATATGGCTTGGGCGAATAGACGTTACAAGGCGATAATCCGCGAGAAGATGTTGGCGAAAGAGTCGCCAAATCAGTCAGGGTCAGTAACGGTATCGGAGTTTGCCAAGCGCTCGCTTAACGCGCGCAAGCGAAAGGACTCGACCATCAAAAACTATCAATCGTCGTTAAGAACGGCTATACTGCCCTATTTCGGCAAAACGCGCGTTAAGGATATTACGCCCTTTAACGTCCGAGAGTGGATGCGCTCTATTGAAGCGCGGAAGAAAGGCGAGTACGCTATCAAAACGGCGCGCGCCGTATTCTCTACGATCCTAAGCGACGCTATGGAGGAAGGCATAATAGAGCGCAATCCCGTTAAGGCTACTAGACCTCCTACGATAGAGCGCAAGGATAACCGCCCTTTTACGTTAAAGGAGATCGGATTGTTGCTCGATACCGCGAAGGACGGGCAGTTCAGAGACTTTCTGATCCTTTCCTTCTTTAGCGGTATACGAACGGGAGAGGCTCTAGCGCTTGAATGGAAGCATATCGACTTTGAAAATAAAGCGATTTGCGTAAGGCAGACAAGAAGCGACGGAAAGATTACCGATCCCAAATCGCGTTCCTCCGTCCGCGATATTGATATGCTACCAATAGTAGAGGAAGCTCTAAGAAGGCAGTATGAGCAGACGGGTAAAAAGACGGGATTCGTCTTTTTAACTCAACGAGGCAAGCCGTATCGTTATATCACGAGTATGCGCGATCAATGGAAGAGGCTGCTAAATAAAAGCGAGATGGAGTATCGCAAGATATATACCACGCGCCATACCTTTGCGAGCGTTATGTTAAGCGAGGGAGAAAAGCCTATGTGGGTATCCAAAACGATGGGACATAAAAGTCTAGCGATAACGTTAAACGCGTATGCCAGCTATGTGCCAAGAGAGCGCGAAAAGCACGCGGAGTTCCTGAACGATTTCTTTGGTTTAGGGGAGGGGTAAGATAGCGAAGCGGGAGTTTTTCAGTTATGATCGCGCATTGAATAAATCGCGCCGTAACCGACTTGATTAAGGATGTTTTACGAGAAAACTTCCGCAAAAAGTTTTTTTGCGCTAAAATTACGAGGATTGGCTTGAGGCTAGATAAAGCGCGTTGTTAAGCGGTTTGTCGGGCATTCGGAAAGCGCGAGAATTGCGAATTCGTCTGTGAATGAGAGAGAGAGAGAGAGAGAGAACTGAAGCCTTCGGCTTCAATAACGCTTTGCGAAACATTTGCTTGCATACTCATAACCTAGCTCCTTGTCAAATTTCAAGTTCAAACTAAAAGCGGATTATATCAGTCCTTAATAAAAACCGACCTATTTAACCAATTCCAACAAATCCTTGCCAAACGCCGCAAAAATCAATAAGATCGGCAAAGCGTCGTCGATCATATATTGGTTTGGCGTTTCTTTTTCGACGATCGGCGAATTTGCCGCTACGCCGATCAAAAGCGTTTTTTGTTATATCGTAGCCGACGTTCGCGCCAAAACCTATATCCTTAAAACCCGACTTTGCCTTATAAATATCATGCGCGAACTCTATAAAGCGGCTACGAGCAAACGTTAGCGGCGTTTAACGCGGCGATCAGGCGCGTTTCAAAAACGGCGCGATCAGGCAAAATCAGATCGCCCTCTCTTTGGCGTTCGCCCCACATCGATTCTGGAAAGTGGCTATCGTCGGCAAAACGCGCCATAATATGAATATGAACTCTCGGCAGTTGGTTGCCAAAACTTGCGATATTGATCTTATCGGGCTTGTAGTATTCGCGCAGGGTTTTTTCGCAGATCAAAACCGTCCGCCAAAGCTCGTCGATCGCGTAACTTGGGCAGTCGGTAATTTCGCGGTAAGGTTCGATCGTAAAGATTTTAAGCCAAGGGATTGTAACCTCGCTCCATTCAATATAAAGGTTTTTGCTTTTGAAAAACATTTTATCTCCTTTGAGCGGATTATACGCGATTAGCGACGAGATTTTAACGCCGATCGATTCAATCCTAGAAAAAGCGCTAAAGGTTTTGCAAGGCGGAGCGCGGCTTTTTCAACTGCGCGACAAGAGCGCCAGCGACGAAGAGGCGCTTTCGATCGTCCGAAAACTGCGCGAATTATGCGATCGCTACGGCGCGAAACTAATTATCGACGATCGCGTAGAGCTGGCAAAAGAGGCGAACGGCGTTCATATCGGCGCGCTCGATCGTCCGATTTCAGAGGCGCGATCGATTCTTGGAAGCGAGGCGATTATCGGCGTTTCGTGTTACGGCGATCTTAACCGCGCTATTGAAGCCGAAAAATTAGGCGCGAGCTACGTTTCGTTTGGCGCGTGCTTTAACTCCGCAACAAAACCAAACGCGAAAGTAATCGATCACGGCGTTTTTGGCGAGGCAAAATCGCGTCTTAAAATCCCAATCTGCGCGATCGGCGGCATAACGACGCAAAACGCGCCCGCGTTGCTTGGTCGCGGCGCGGATATGATAGCGATCGTAAGCGATCTGTGGAAAGACGGCGATCCAAAACAAAAAGCGAAAGATTTCGCCTCGCTATGGCTGTAAAGAGGCGCTTGCGTTTTGAACGGGAACTATTTTTGCTTGCGGTAAATTGATAAAAGCGCCTAGCAAATTTAGCGAGGATTTGCCGATTTACAAGCAAATAGGAGTTCAAAATGGAAGATCAAGAGCTAGCGCTATATCAAAAAAGCCGAAAGGCGCTTGAAGAATCGCAAAAAGAGCGGCTTAAACAGCTTGACGCTCTACGAAAAGAGCGCGAATTTCTTTTAAATCCACTTAAGTTTATCTATGCGGACGAACGCGAAAAAGAGCCTAAAAAGGTCGTTAGCGTAGTTTAACCTCGTTTTTTAGTTTTCGCGGGTAAAAATCGATATAATATCCGCGATTTCACAAAAAGCGAGGCAAAGATGAAAAAGGTTATTGGCGTTGTTTTACTGGCGCAATTTTTGGCGTTAAGCGCCGCGCAGGGAGCGGAAAAAAGCGAGGTTATACAGCTAAACGAGCTAAAATACGGCGCTAATACGATCTCGGTCGGAACGATCAGCGTTACTTACGGCGAAAAGATCAAGCTCGAACCGGACGTCGCGCAATTTAGCGTTACCTATCTTACCGAAGGCGCTACGCCAAATACGGCTTCAAATCAAAACGTTAAAAATATGACGGCGCTAAAAGAGTATCTTAAATCGCTTGGAGTTAGAGATAGCGATATAACGACGCTGGATTATAAAAACTTTGAAAGAACCGAAAAAATCTATACGCAAAAATCGGAATATAACGCGGAGTTAAGCGTTATTTTTGAAATGCAGACGGATAGTTTTTATAAGATTATAAAACTCCTAGATCAGTACGGAATATCAAACTTAAAAAAAGATAGCGATAGCAAAAAATATTTCTTTACGATCGTAGCGAACGGCGCTTCGGAAAACGCGGCGCGAACTCGCGTCCAAGAGCTATACGAAAAAGTTGAAACCCCGCTTAAAAACAGCGGCTTTATAAGAAATCTCGGCGTGAAAGAGTACAAGATCAAGAAAAACGATCAGAATCGCGTAAGCGAAGAGATCAAAAAATACTATTCGTTAAATCAGATTCGGATTAAGCTTTCAAACTTTGAGAATATCGGCAAGATATACGCAAAGGCGCAAGAGTTAAAGATGAGCGTTAATAACGATCTATCCTATTTCGTATCCGACGAGCGGAAACAAAAGGAGATCGGCGAATACGAAAGCAAACTGTTTGAAAAGCTGCAAGAAAGAGCAAAAAGACTAATCGGAAATAAAGAGTATTCGCTTGGCGCTCCGTCCAGTCTATCGATCTCGACCGTCGCGACGGACGATTCGCGTTACCGCAACTATCGCGGTTACGATCAAAACTACGTTACAAACAGCGCCAACGCCATTACGCAAACTCAGTCGGCGCAAGCGGTAGATATTAACCCGCCTTCCGATTACGAAATCTCCATAACGATAGACGGTCGCTTTGATATTACAAAAGATATAAAAAAGTAACCTAAACGTTTTTGGTTTCGCCTATACGGGGCTTTAACGGAGATATTAACCTGCGATAGACGACTATTTTGCCGATACGCGTAATTTTCGCCGCGTATAAATCGCCTTTTGGGCGTTTCCAAACGTTAAAAAGCGGGGTTGGTTATAAAACGTCGCCTGTCGTTTTACTATTTTTTGCCACAATATCGCCTTGACTTGAAAGGGTTAAATGGAAACGATTATCGAAAATCTCGAAACATACGGCTACGCCGCGCTCTTTTTATACTCGCTTGGCGGCGGGTTTGTAGGAATCGTCGCGGCGGGCGCGCTTTCGGGGCTAGAATATATGAATATCTTTATTACGATCGCCGTCGTTTTTACGGCAAACGTTATAGGCGATCAGGCGTTATTTTTGCTTAGCCGCTACAACAAAGGCGCGATAAAGCCGTATTTGCGTCGGCATCGCCGCAAGCTCGCGCTTTCTCATCTACTACTTAAGCGGTACGGCAACCGTATTTTGGTAGGGCAGAAGTTTGTATACGGTTTGAAAACTCTGATTCCGGTCGTGGCGGGTTTCACAAAATACGACGCGAAAAAGTTTCTTGCGTTCAATATGATCGGCGCTTGCCTCTTTGTCCTTGTCTTTGGCTTCGGCAGCTACTTTGCGGGCGAGTTTTTCGCAAAGATCGCAAATTACGCAAGCGATAAGCCCTATCTTTTGCCGATCGCGCTCGTAACGATCATCGGCGGTTCTTATCTGCTTGTCGGCTTCGCGTCGCGCAAAAAAGCAAAGCGGTAATGATCGGCGAAATAATCTCTAAAAGCGCCGTCGATCTAGCCGCGATCGGCGCGAATAACGAGATCGCGCTTCAAGAGGAGAACGGCAATTATTTTATCACGGGCGGCGCGGGAGCGGGCAAAAGCCGCGCGCTATGCCTTATACGCGACGCTCTGCGCGAGCGCAAACTGCGCGTAGCTTCGCTGGGTAGCACGGGGATCGCGGCGGTCAATATCGGAGGGCAGACAATCCACAGTTTTTTCGGTTTTGGGATATGCCCCTCGCTTGAAGATCTGATCGCCCACGATAAACGTAATAAAAGGCTGATTAAGAAAATCGAAACGATGATCGGCGCGCTAAATACGATTTTGATCGACGAGATCAGTATGGTCGGCGCCAATCTAATGGAGATGATCTACTACCGCCTGCAATCGGCTGGATTTGGCGGCAGGATCGTTTTAGCGGGCGATTTTTACCAGCTGCCGCCTGTCGAAAGGCGGACGCAACAGAACCTTTTTACGGCGCGATACGCCTTTGAAAGCGAAGCGTGGCGCGCTCTTAACCCAAAGTTTTTGGAGCTAAACGCGCTTTGGCGATCGAGCGATCAGGATTTTATAGAGCTTTTGGGCGCGCTTCGCGTCGGCGTTTTGGACGATCGCGGCGAAAAACTTTTAAGAACTTACGCCTCGCAAACCGAAGTTTTGCAAAATAATCCCACGCTTCTTTTCGGACGCAACCGCGAAGCCGACGCGCATAACGAAGCGCGGCTAAAACGCCTGATCGCGGAAGAGTATCGCTTTGAAGCCGCGATCGAGGTCGCAAAAGAGATGAACGAAAAACGGCTGTCGAGTTTTTTGCGATCGCTTAACGCGCCGCTAACGTTAAAGTTAAAAGTCGGCGCGCCTATCCTTTTTATCGTCAATGAAACGGGTTCGTTTTACAACGGCGAACGCGGCGTTATAACGGCGATCAGGGAGGATACGTTGATCGTCGAAAAAGCGAACGGCGAAACGATCGAAGTCGAACGGCACAGCTTTACCTACGAAGAGCAGAGCGGCGAAGAGTCGCCAAAGGTTTTGGCGAGCGTTACGCAGTTTCCCGTTCGCCTCGCGTGGGCGATCACGATTCATAAATCGCAGGGTATGGGTATTTTAGACCTTGCGATCAACCTTGATCATCTTTTTGAATCGGGGCAGTTTTATGTGGCGATCGGCAGGGCGATCGATCCTAAACGCCTCTATTTACAAAGCTCTTTTGATCCTATTAGGCGAATAAGATCCGCGCTTTATCCAAATCCGAGCGTCGATCGTTTTTACGAGTTAGAAAGAAGTAAGATTAAGGGCGTAAAAATCTATTGATCTTTGCCGTATGACAACCTTTTTAGAACAATAAAAATTAACAGAGAAAAAACTCCCAACGCCGCGCTTAAAACGATCGCCTTATCGGTTTCGCCCGTCATTGCGCCATTGTAGATCGCAAGTCCTAAAGTATCGGTTTCGCCTATGATATTTCCGCCTAACATCAGCGTTATGCCAATTTCGCCAAACGATCGTCCTAAGCCTAAAAATAACGCCGCGCATATCGCCTTTGGGATATTAGGCAGTAGCGCGAAGATCAACGTTTCAAAGCGGCTTTTACCCATACAATACGCCGCTTCCGCATATAGTTTTTCCTGCTCGCTCAAAGCGCTTTCGATCGGCTTAACCACAAGCGGTAATCCCGCTATAAACGCCGCTAAAATTACGCCGCCCGTAGAGAAAATAATCTCTATATTATACGCCGCAAGCGCCGAGCCTATCAAGCCTTGTTTGCCTAGCAAAAGCAAGAGAAAAAAGCCGACGGCAATCGGCGGAAAGACGATTGGAAGCGATATAAAAATATCGATCGCCGTTTTATAAAACCGTTTTTGTCCAGATATAACTACCGCCAAAAAAACGCCCAAAGTCGAATGTAATAACAGCGTCGCAAAGGCGACTTTAAGCGTTAATAAAAGAGGCGATATAAACCACTCTTGCGCGAACAAAACTTATAATCCGTTCGCTTTTAATATCTCCTTTGCCTCCGCGCTTTTAAGAAACTCTATAAAACCTTGCGCTTCTTCGCTGGCGCGCTCGCTCAAAACCACGCAAACGATCTTAATCGGCGTATATAGTTTGCGATCGACTTCCAGCGCGAAACCCGTTTGATCTTTGATCGCCAAATAGTTGGTTTTATTGATAAATCCCGCGTCTATATCTCCGCTTTTTAAGTATTCGGCTACTTGCGGGATATGCTGAACGATCGTTAGCTTGGATTCTACGTCGCGGTAGAGTTTTGCGTTCTTTAACGCCTCGTCTGCGGCAATGCCGAAAATCGCGCTTTTTGGGTGCGGCGCGCCGATCTTTTTAATCGTCGGGTTTTTAAGAAAATCCAGCGACGGCTCTCCTTTGATACTCTTAGAAAAAACCAACGTCAAAACGCCTTCGCCAAAAACGATCTTTTGCGTATATTTTACGCCCTGTTCGTCGATAATTTTTTCGTCGCCCACAAAAAGCTCGAACTTGTCGGTATTTTGCGTCTGCGCGGCAATATGTTGCATATTGCCGAACATCGTTTTTACCGCGACGCCGCTTGCCTTCTGATAACTTGCCGCTAGGCTCTCGATCGGTTTTTTGTAACCCATCGCTCCAGCAAGATAGAGATCGCCCGCGTTTGCGACGCAAAAAAGTAACGCCGCTATCAGTAATCCTCTCATTTTCTCCTCCGTTTTGCGTTTTAATCGCGCATTTTAGCGCGTTCGTTATATCTTCCGCAATATAACGTAGATTAAATAATAGGCGACGCGCCGTAGCGCGAACAAAGCGCTTATAGACAAAATAGGTTATAATCGACGACTTTATTTCAGTGAGGAGAAGTTAAATGAAACGGCTAGTTGGTTTCGCGGCGATAGTCGCGACTTTATTCTTGAGCGGGTGCGGCGGCAAACAACCCGATACGACCGCTACGGGCGCGCCATGCTTAAACGACGGCAAAGAAGCGCCAAAATGGGTTTGTATTCCATATCTTGACGACAAGACAATCGCGGGACTTGGCACGGCGCAAAAGAACCCCGCCAACGACTACGGCTTTCAATTTACGCAAGCGCAAGCTCAGGGACGCGACGCGATCTCTTTTAACGTAGAGGCAAACGTCCGCGCCGCGTTCGATAGCTGGCAGAGGAACACGGGCGCGGGCGAAAACGCGATCTTTGAGCAAAATATGGAGCGCGTTTCGCGGCAAACTTCGTTTTTGAGTATTAAAGGGGCTAAAGTCGCCGATACTTGGCAGCACCCTAATAACGGAACGCTTTTTGTACTGATGACCGCGCCTTTGGATCAGACGGAAAACGCGCTGATGAGCAGCCTTCGCAATGAAAACGCGCTATGGCAGCAATTCCAAAGCCAAAAGGCTCAGGAGCAGCTTAAAGAAGAGTTTGAAAGAGCGATCAAACAGCCTGTAACCGAATAGTTTTACGCCTCTTTGCCCGTTTGCGGCAAAGGGGCGAAGATTTTTTAAGAGCGCTCGTCGTTAAAAGAGCTTTAATGAAAAAGTTTATTTGCGCCGCCCTAAATTGCTCTCTCGACGGTTTTTACTTACGCGCATAAGGCGGGTTTAGAAATATGCGGCGATTGCGCTATATACCCAATCGATCGGGATCGACCCAATCTTCAAATCCTATAATAAAAACAAAACCTACATTTATAGTCGCTCCCGCCATCTTTCGCGGCTAACGGTTGGGGATAGCCTGTTATTTTCTCCTGAAATGCGAATTGTTTTATTGGCGATCTTTGCTTTTTCGCTCTTTGCAAGCAATTATAACGGGCGATAAGACGAATAGTAAGGTCGGCGATCGCCGATTAACGCTAAAAACTCGATATTGCGCGAAAGAATAAAAGGTTTCTTAAATTGGCGTTATAATTATATGCGTCGATCGCGTAAAAACGCGAGAATCAAAATAGGGCGTAGCCGCGCTTATTCATACTTGCGAATACGCGCCTTGCGCTCCTGCGCTTCGCGCTATTTGGATTTTCGCCTACGCGGGAATGAAAGTTAAAGGGGGGAAAAATGTCAATTTACCGAGAGTATGATATTCGGGGCGTTTTTGGCGACGAGTTAAACGCCGATCGGATCAAAAAACTAGGCTTTGTCTTGGGCAAAGAGATTGGCGCGGGTAAAGCCGTAGTGATCGGCTACGACGCGAGAACGCATTCGCCGCAACTTTTCGATTGGCTTGCGAGCGGTTTTAACCACGCGAAAGTTAAACCGCTAGATATTGGAATGTGTCCCACGCCCGTAAGTTACTTTGCGGGCTTTTGCGACTTTGACGGACTTAAGCCCGATTTTAGCGTGATGATCACGGGTAGCCACAATCCGCCCGAGTACAACGGCTTTAAGATCACGGTCGGAAACGCGCCGTTTTTCGGCGAGCAGATTTATGAGCTTGGACGCAAGATCGAGGCGTGTTCGGAAAATATCCCCGACAATTCCGGCGCGACTTGGATCAACGCTTTGCAGCGTTACGTCAATTATTTAAGCGAGCAGTTTGCCGCGTTGCGCGGTTTGAAAACTCCGCTTGCGTTCGATATTGGCAACGGCGTGGCGGCGATTGCGCTTAAACCGGTTCTTGAAAATCTGGGAATTAAAGCCAAACTTCTATTTGAAGAACCCGACGGAACGTTTCCTAATCACCACCCCGATCCTAGCGAGGAGGAGAATCTGGAGCTTCTGAAAAAAGAGATGAAAAAGGGCGCCCAAAGATACGGCTTCGCTTTTGACGGCGACGCGGATCGTATCGCGATGTTAAGCGCGAAAAATAACTTTAAGGGCGATATTCTTTCGATCTTTTTGGCGCGGTATATCAAAAACCCGATCGTAATCGGCGAGGTGAAATGCTCTCAAGTTATGTATGACGAGATCAACAAGTTTGGCAAGGCGATTATGTATAAAACGGGGCATAGCAACCTCAAAGTCAAGATCAAAGAAACAAACGCAAGTTTTGCGGCGGAAGTAAGCGGTCATCTGTTTTTCAACGATCGCTACTTTGGTTACGACGACGCGATTTACGCGGCTTTGCGTCTGATCGAGCTTGTGAAAGCGGGCTTTGATTTTGACGGCGAAGCGGCGAAATTGCCAAAAGTTTATTCGACGGACGAGCTTAAAATAAAAACGACGGAAGAGGAGAAGTTTAAGATCATAGAGCGTCTTAAAGCCGCGTTAAGAAACCCTAGCGTCGCTCTGCCAAAAATCCGCGAAATTATCGAAATAGACGGCGTTCGCGTGATCTTTGAAAACGGCTGGGGGCTTGTGCGCGCTTCCAACACCACGCCCGTTTTGGTAACGCGCTTCGAGGCGACAAGCGAGAAGGATTTAGACGAGATTCAAGCTTCGCTAACGGCGTTATTGGAGCGTTGCAAGTAGAGCTTGGCGATTAACGGGCGCAATTTTAAGTCGCCCGTTTGGCGCAACGCGCTTTGAGCGCGCCTCTATGCGGTTTTTCGCGTTTCTTATGTTTGATCTTTTAGATCTTTGAAAATACAAGCGGGCGAGGCTAAAAGCTAGTTTCCGAGTGGCGATAATCCGCGTAAGGCTCGCAACAAACCGCCGATCGTCGTTGATACGCCCCCGTCCAAACTGGACATTTGTATTCAATTATCTCAAAATTGATCGGAGCACTTTTAACGTATATTCTTGTTTGGCGCGTTTTTGCGCGAACTTAGCGTCGTTTTGATATAATTGGCTTGACTTAAACAGGCAAAAAGGGCTATAATCCCGCTTCCGATTTTCCGTTGGGGTATCGTCTAACGGCAGGACAGCTGGTTTTGGTCCAGTTAATCGAGGTTCGAGTCCTTGTACCCCAGTTTAGTCGGTCTTTTTTTTCGCGTCGCCCTCTTGCGAAACGGCGATGAGCGTATACGTTGCGGAGTAGAGCAGTCCGGTAGCTCGTCGGGCTCATAACCCGAAGGTCGTAGGTTCAAATCCTACCTCCGCTACCAATCCACAAACCCCGTCCTATCTTGCTTTGTTAGCCTTCAAAATGTACAAGTCAATTCTTTCGTTGAGGCTTTTATCAAAGCGATACGTTAGTATCGCCAATTATACTGCGTCGCGAGAACAACTTCTGAAGCGCTTTAGTCGTTTGTTTGTCGGCGCTTATACTCTTTTTCAAAGATATTGATCATATTTGGCTCTTTTATTAAAGGGCGCGCTAAACCAAAATATCTAATTTTTGTTTGGTTTAATATATTAGCCATTTTGTTAAAATCTCTATTACCGCCCGTTAAAATAATCGCCGTATCGTTTAGCTCGGCTATTTTTTCGGCTTCGCTTTGAAAATACGCGCCCCGCGTTCTAACGCTACGCCAAGAACCGCTTATCTCGATCGCGTTAATACCTTTATTCGTCAGTTCTTTGCATAGATATAATACGTCGTCAAAAACGACCGATACTTTATTATCGTCCATAACGTTAATTTTGATCCATACTGTAAAATCGATTCCAACCGCCGAGCGTATCGCGTCGTAAGTTTCCAAAGAGATTCGCGCCATATTTTGCGTCGATCCTCCATACTGATCCGTTCTGCGGTTATAGTATGGCGACATAAACTGACTTAAGAAAAAACCGTGCGCCGCGTGTATTTCGACGCCGCTATAACCAACCTCTTTGGCTCTTAACGCGGCGGCGGCAAACTTTTGCTCTATTTTTTTAATCTCCGAAACGCTAATTTCTTTTGGCAAAACGCCCGTATGAACGTTTTCGATAGCGCTTGGCGCAAGTATAGTTATCTTATCGTTTAGATCTTTATATCTATTATGAAACGCGACGGAAGAGTGAGCGCCGATATAAACAAGCTGTAAAACGATATTGACGTTATAAGAACGAGCCAGATCGACTAGTTTTTTATGTCCGTCGAAAAACGAGTCGTCGTAAAAAGCCAATATATCGTTATAAGACCTCTCCGCTTCGTCGATTAACGTATAACCCGTAATAATAGTCCCTACCCCGCCGCGCGCGATCTTTTCGTATAGATCGAGCATATCGTCGTTAACATATCCGTTTGACGAATCGTCGCCGACCGCGGCGCGAATAAATCTGTTTTTTAGCGCCATAGCGCCGCATTGCGTTTTATCAAATAGGGTTTTATCTGCTTGCGCGTTTATCAACCCATTTCCTTTTCTTTGAACTGCATATTATAAAGTTTGGCGTATTCGCCCTTTTTTGCGAGTAGCTCCTCGTGCGTTCCGCGCTCTATAATCTCGCCGTTTAATAAAACGCAGATTAGATCGGCGTTAATAATCGTCGATAAACGGTGCGCAATAACGATCGCCGTGCGATCTTTCATCATCAGATCAAGCGCCGCTTGAACCTCGCGTTCGCTTTTAGTATCAAGCGCGCTTGTCGCCTCGTCAAAAAGCAAAATAGGCGCGTCTTTTAGTATCGCTCTGGCTATAGAAATACGCTGTTTTTGCCCGCCCGAAAGGCGCGATCCTTTTTCGCCTATGATCGTATCGTATCCCTGCGGTAAAGTTTCAATAAAATTATCCGCGTTTGCGCTCTTCGCCGCCGCTTTGATCTCGTCTATACTTGGGACGTTCCCCTCCCCTCTTGCATAAGCGATATTATTGGCGATCGTGTCGTCGAATAAAATAACCTCTTGGCTTACGTATGCGATCTTATCCCTTAGACTTGCTTGGGAGTATTCGCGTATATCTACCCCGTCGATCAAAACCGCGCCCTCGCTAACCTCAAAAAAACGCGGAACAAGGCTAATAAGAGTCGTTTTGCCGCCGCCGCTAGAACCTACTAACGCCACAGTCGATCCGCTTGGAATAATTAAATTGATATTATTTAAGACTTTTTCCCCGCTTTCATATTCAAAAGAGAGGGCGCGAAACTCGATTTCGCCTTTAACGTAGTCCAACTTTTTCGCGTTTGGAATATCCACAATTTCAGACTTTGCGTCGATCACCTCATAAACGCGCTCTGCGTGTACTAAAGCGGCTCTTAATTGCGTCTTAAAATGCAATAACGATTTAAGCGGTTTATACATAGCGACCCATGCGCCCAGAAACGCGACAAAATCGCCCGCCGTGATCGAATTGTTAGAAATCTGATAACCGCCATAAACGATAATAATCGCCAAAATAATACCCGTTAAACTATCGGTAAGAGGCGTAATAATAGCCGTAGTTTTAACTCTGCTTCTCGATAGATGAAATAGCTGATCGAACATAGCGCGTAGAGCGCCCGTTTCGCGCCGTTCCATATTGTAAGATTTGATAATTTTAACGTTTTGAAGAGCTTCGGCTATTTTACTAAGCAAAGCCGCGCTCGCATTTGCGGATTTACGCTCGATCTTATTAACCTTTTTATCGATCGCCTTCATAGCCAACGCGCCAAGCGGCACAAAGATTAAAATCACAAAAAATAAACGCCACGAAAAATATAAGATCAAAGCAAACATTGACGCGCAGGTTATAACATCTTTAAACGTATTGGTAATAAAGTTGATAGCAATCTGACTTACGGCTTGACAATCGCTAATAATTCTAGCCAATATCTGACCGCTATTATTTCTGCTAAAAAACGGCATATCAAGCGTTAATAGGTGCGAAAAAACGCGATGTTGAATCGCTTGGATCGTTTTTACGCTAACGTGGTTTAATATCTGCGAATGAGAAAAAGAGAGCCACCCTTTAACAAAATAGACGACGAATATCTGAACGCACAAAAACTTAAGCGCATCATACCCTGAAGCCGTAAAACCTTTATCAAAAATAGGCTTTAGTAGATAGACCGAATAGGATTCTAAAGCGGCGATAATAATCGTTAGAGCAATCGCGCTATTAAAGTCGTTAGATATTTTTTGGTATGCTCGCGCCAAATACGCTTAATTATCACGCCGTCTTTATATATTTTTTCGTTGTTATTTTTCCGCATTATTCATCGCTTCGGCGCGTAATAAAACCTCTTTTGCGCCAACGTCCAATAACTGATCGGCTAAAGCGCCGCCTAGCGCCGCATAGTTAGAACGATCGCCGCGTATTTCCGCTCTTAAAATCTCTTTTGCGTTAGGTAGCCCTACGACTCCGCGAGCGTATATCGATCCGTCGTTAAATAGCTTAGCTACAACGCCGATCGGCGCTTGGCAACCGCTCTGAAGTTTATCGACAAAATCGCGCTCGATCGCGCTTTCGATCGTAGCGGTATCGTCTATTAAAGGCGTTATTAGTTCTAACGTTTCAGAGTTTGCGGCGCATTCCAAACCTAAAACGCCCTGCCCCATCGCGGGAAGCATAACCTCTATATCAAAAGGGCTAACAAATTTTACCGAATTGGTTAATCTAAGCCGATCCAAGCCCGCGCGAGCAAGTATGATCGCGTCAAAAAGACCGCTTCGCAATTTATCTAAACGGCTATGAACGTTGCCGCGCAAACTTCTTATAATTAGATCGCCGCGCATAGCGAGCAGTTGCATTCGCCTGCGCAACGAAGTCGTGCCAATCAACGCGCCTTGCGGCAGAGAGTCCAAAGAGTCGTATTTTTCGCTAACAAGACAATCTCGCCTGTCGGCGCGCTCCGTAACGCCCGCCAAAACCAAACCGCTAGGCAGGCGCGTAGGCAGATCTTTAAGGCTATGTACGGCTAAATGCGCCTCGCCGCGCAAAATAGCCTCCTCAAGCTCTTTTACAAACAGTCCTTTGCCGCCGATTTTGGATAACGGCGTATCTAAAATAATATCGCCCTGCGTTTTAAAAATCTTAATATCGACCTCAAGATCTCTATGCGCGGTTTTAAGGCGTTCGGCGACATAGTTTGCCTGCCATAACGCCAATTCGCTACCGCGCGAAGCGATCGTAACTTTATTCATCAAAGCGCGTCTATTTGGCAAGTAGTTTTGCAATCTCTTGACGGTTTGAATCAAACTTGCCGTTAATAAAGAACGACGGCGTTGAATTGATCAATAACTCCGAAGCGATCTTTTGATCGTAATTGTAATGTTTCAATATCGCTTCGGTATTAACGTCGTCTAATTTATATTCCGTCTTATATATCGCGTTAAAAATCTTAAGCGCTTCGAGATCGTCGCCCGATTTAGCCAGATCGCTCGCTTTTTGGGCAAAATCCGCCCCCTCATACATAGCGCGTTCTACCGATTTATTGTTCAGTTTGCTTGCAAGCGCGGCTTTCATAAGCGTAGGCGAAACGCTATGCGTAGGCATTGCGTAATAATAAAGCGCGATTTTATCGGGATTTTCGCTCGCCGCTTTTAATATATTCGGCATTACGTTACGGCAAGCGGGACATAGCGGATCGCTAAAAACGATCACTTTATTTGTAGCTTTGGCGTTTCCCGCGATTAGACGATCTGCGCTGTAATATTCGGGTTTAATATCGCCTTTAATTTCGGATTTCAGCGTATCGCCGCTTGCTATGCGATAAATATCGGGAAGAATATAGTTTTTACCGACAAACCAGACGATCGTATCGGAAATCTCCCGCGTTTCATTTCCCTGTTTAACGTCAAGATCCCACGTCATCGCCACAGCCGTTAAGCCCTCGATCTCTTTAACGGGAACGCGCTTAATAACGCGGCTGGCTTTTAGGGATACATTAGGATTACTTTGCAAAGTCATACGCGCTATCTCCCCTAGTTTTGCGTCGGGAACGATCTTGCTTTTATTATCGCTTTCGACCTCCATTAACTCCGGCGCGACAAAGCCTTTATAGACATATAACGATCCGCCTTGCGATAAAGGGATCGTCTGCCCTTTTGGCGTGAAAGTGATATTAACGTCCGCCCTCTCCCAACCGTTTGCGCCTTTAACGGCTTCACGACTAAGAACGCGAAACTTATTAAGGGTTATGTTTGGATTACGCTCCTGGCTTCGCGTAAAAAAACCTTCCAGCTCTTTGTTGGTAGCCGCAAACGCGGCGCTAGTTAATAGGGCAAGCCCTATAAGCAGAATCTTTTTCATACTCTCTCCTTTAACCAATTTATGATCCGATCGGCGCTTATTAACTCTCTTTCGCCGCTTTTACGATCGACTATCTCTATCCTGTTTTCCGTCGCGTTTTTACCTACAATAATCGCGTAAGGAAAACCAAGCAGTTCAAAATCGTTCATCTTAACGCCGAAACCAACGTCGCGATCGTCTAGTATTGTTTCATATCCCTCGTGAAGCAGTTGTGAATATAGATTTTCCGCAAGCGTTTTTTGCGCCTTGTCTTTTAGGCTTCCCACGACAATATCGATCAGATACGGAGCGATCTTGTCGTTCCATACGCAACCCTTTTCGTCGCGGTTTGCTTCGATAACCGCCGCGATCAAACGGCTAACCCCTATTCCGTATGTTCCCATAATAAAGTTCTTCGCTTTGCCGTTTTCGTCTAAAAAGGCGGCGTTTAACGGTTTTGAGTAGCGATCGCCTAGCTGAAATATATGCCCAATCTCTATGCCCGATCGACCTTTTAATTTTGCGCCGCAAACGGGGCAGGAATCGCCCTCTTGCGCGGCGATTAGATCGGCGAAAGTATGATCGCTTCCGATATTAACGCCAAAAATATGCGTATCTTTTTTATTTGCGCCGCCAATCATATCAACCTCGTTTTCAAGCTCGCGATCGACAATAGTTAAAACCTCGCTACGTTTATAACCGACGCCTATAAATCCCGTGACAATCTCGTATTTTTCTAGCTCGGCGTTTGAAGGGTCGATTAACTCGTTTGCATTAACGGCGTTTAAGGCTTTTGTTTCCTCTAATATATCCGATCCGCGAATAAAAAAGATCGCTATTTTTTCGCCGTTGTCAAATAGCGCTTTTTTGACGATCGCTTTAATAGTTTTATATTCGGGAATCTTCAAAAACTCCGCTAAATTAGCGATCGACGTTACGTCCGGCGTTTTTATCTCGCCTTTGCGATTGTCTGAAAAAGGCGGATATATCGGTTTAACGCGCTTTGCCGCTTCTACATTTGCGCCGTACTCGCATTTTTCGCACGACAAAATCGTATCCTCGCCACTATCGGTTAGCGCCATAAACTCTTTACTGCCGCTACCGCCGATCGCGCCGCTATCGGCTTCAACGACGCGAAAATCGATTCCTACGCGCTTAAATATGCGTTTATACGTTTCTTCCATAAGGTTAAACTCTCGCGACATATCTTCGTAGGAGGCGTGAAAACTATAGCCGTCTTTCATCAAAAACTCGCGCCCTCTCATTAAACCAAAACGCGGACGCGCCTCGTCGCGGAACTTTAAGTTGATCTGATAGAGATTTAACGGAAGTTGTTTATAACTAGTAACCCGCCCGCGCACAAGATTTACCATCGCTTCTTCGTGCGTAGGGCCTAAAACAAATTCGCCCTCTTTGCGATCCTTAAAACGGAGCAACTCTTTGCCGTATTTGAAAAATCTGCCCGACTCTTGCCATAATTCGCTTGGCGTTACAAAACCCAAACTAACCTCTTCGCAACCCGCTTTGTCTAATTCGTCCTTAACGATAAAGCGGATTTTATCCAACACTCTCTTGCCAAGCGGCATATAGTCGTAAATGCCCGCCGCCGAAGAAGATATAAACCCTCCGCGCAGCAGAAGTTGATGACTTGGTAAAACCGCGTCTTTTGGCGTTTCCTTCACGGTGCGAATAAAGGCTCTTGTCCAGCGCAAATTACTTTCCTTCTAAATCGAATATATCTTTGATTACGTCCGAGATTGTTTCGCTATTTTGCTTATCCATAGCAAGGCGAAGCGCTATCGTAGGAGCGTGTAGAAAACGCTTAAACGCGCCATAAAGCAACCGCTCTACGTTTTTCGCGTGTTCGGGATCGTGCGGAATAAAACATTTTTTCATAGCGCGCTCAATCTCGATTCTACAGGCTTCTTCCGCTTTATTGCGCAGAGCTTTAATAAGCGGTTCAGCCCCTTGCGAATTAAGCCAGCCATAAAAATCCTCGACAAACTCGCCTACAATTCTAAAGGCTTTCGACGCCTCTTCTTCGCGCAAGCTCATATTGGTTTTTACGATCGATTGCAAGTCGTCGACAACAAAGACTTTTATTCTCTCGTCCTCGATCGCGCCTATATCTCGCGGTACGGCTATATCAAACCAAAAACGATCGAAATCTACGCTCTCGATCATCTCTGAGTTAATAACCGTATGCGGCGCGCCCGTCGCGGTAAATAAAAACTGGTGAGCGTTGATCAGTTGCGGCAACTTTGCAAACGACGCGGCTTGCGCGCCTTCGCCCAACTCTTTAACAAACTCTTCGGTTTTCCCCAAATCGCGCCCAACTACGATTGTCTTAGCTTTCGCGCCGATTAGATGTAGCGCCGTTAAACGGCTCATCTCGCCGCTTCCGACCACGATCGCCGTTTTATTCTCTAGCGATCCGTTCGCCAAAACTTTCGCCTGCGCGATCGCCGCGCTTGAAACCGACACCGGATTTTTGCCTACTTCGGTACTTGCGCGAACCGCCGCCGCGCAACGCGTAGCGTGATCGCTCAAAGCGCGAAGCCGTTTGGAAGCAAAGCCGCGATCAAAGGCAAACTTAAATGCGTCTTTAAACTGCCCCGCGATCTGCGATTCGCCCACCACGACGCTTTCAAGCCCGCTCGCGACGCTAAAGAGGTGCCGCGCCGCGCCTTCGTCCTCGTAGCTGTGCGCCCGCCCTTCGATCTCGACGCGATCGACGCCGCTCTCTTTATGAAGCGCGTCCAACCCCGAACTAAGCGCCGCGTGAAGATCGAGCGCGCTCATAATTAACTCGACGCGATTGCAGGTAACAAGTAGCGCCGCCTCGGCGACTGCGCCCGCGTTTTGAAGCGTTTGCAGTATGCGCTCCTGTCGCGTCGCGTCAAAGGCGAACTTCTCGCGCGCGACTAACTCGGTATTCTTGTACGAAATTGATATTAGTAGATAACGCATTGCGGGTATTATAGCGCCTATTTTATACGGCTGACCAGCGCTTCGGCGATAGCCGAAAGCTCGCTATCGTCGAAAACCAAAGCTTTGGCTTCGCCCAAAAGCCCTTTTGCGTAACCGAGGCTCGAATCGATCGCGCCGCTACTTTCTAACGCCTCTTTTAGCCAGTCCGCGTCCGTTTTTTCAATCGGCTTGCCAAATAGAGCTAACAATTTTTCTCTATCGCTTTTCTCGGCTTTTTGGTAGAAATATATTAACGGCAGAGTCGCCTTGCCTTCGCTCAAATCGTTAAGCGCGGGTTTGCCCAAAGTCGCCTCGTCTTGCGTAATATCCAAAACGTCGTCTATTATCTGGAACGCTACGCCCAAAAGCGCGCCAAACTTTCTAAAACGTTCGCGATCTTTACGAGCCAAAATCGCAGCCGCTTCACAGCTTGCTTCTATCAATGCGGAGGTTTTCAGATAGATCATATTTTCGTATTTTTCTTTGCTCTCGTTAAACGATTTTGACAGCTCTACGTCTAACATTTCGCCTCTTGAAAGTTTAGCGACCGCAAGGCTTACGATCTTGGCTATCTCCTCGCCTAAAACGACCAATCTTGAAAAGGCTGTGGAGTAAAAAATATCGCCGACCATAATCGCGGTTTTCGCGCCTTCGCTCGCGCCGATCGAAGGAACTCCGCGCCTTATTTTAGCGTTGTCAACCACATCGTCGTGAAGTAAGCTCGCCAAATGTATAGTTTCTATAATCGCGCTTAATAGGTAGCGATCGACGCTATCTTTTGCGATCGCGCAGATAAGACGGCTTCTTAGCAGTTTGCCTGCGGGGATTTTACTTAAATACTCTCTGATTGGCGGCTCGAAAAAGCCGTTGATAATCTCTTTAATTTCTTTCATCGCTCGCCTTTGCAATTTTTACCGAACCTAACTCGTCGAAAAGATAAAGTCGCATATTCGATAAGTTGCGATCCGAATCGAAACTTTCAAAAACGATCGTCATATACGGAAGCGGCGGCGGGGTGGTTCTATTTGTTTTTACCGGAATCTTGATCGCGTTAAGTTTATAATCGTCGTACAGTATGGTTTGATACGGAAAATGATCGTATTTGATCAGAGAAACCAAACCGTTATTGTGAAACAAAGACCAGCGAAAGGTTAATATGCGATCGTCGATCTCAAAAACGGCAAACTCGTCCTTTCTTAAACTAAACGGTTCGCTATAAGCCCAATCGATCGCGGATAGATTAACAAAAAACGCGAATAAAATTAAAAAGCGCTTCATCTTTCACTGCCGCTCGCTATGCGCGACATAATCTCGATCATCTTGCTTTCGCGATCGCCGCTTAGATCCAACAGCGATAATATCTCCGTCTTTGCAATCTGTCGATCGCCGTTAAACAAAATATCGAAAAAGCGCTCCTCTATGTCGGCGCTAAACAAGTCGTCGGGAAAAAGAGCGTCTAAATCCATATCAGTTTAACCGTTTGTATTTTAACGCGATTATGCGGTTGTAAGATTCGATGATTCTGCTTTCGCTTATTAACCCGTCGCTAATCGCTTTTTTGACGATTGCTAAAACTTTTTTTGCAATCTCTGGATCGTTTATTAACATATTGGAAAAAAGTAAAATATCATTGCCCGCGTCGATCGCCTTGATCACGCTTTCGTTTAGATCGTAATTTTGCGCTATCGCTCCCATTTGTAGATCGTCGCTAATCGCTACGCCCTCAAAACCTAAGAAACGTAAGCGATCGATATGCTTTTTTGAAAGCGTAGCGGGAAGTTCGTCAAATCTGCGATCGACGATATGCGAGATCATAACGCTATGCGCCGTTTTATTTTTTATCAATATTTCAAATGGAATTATCTCTTTTTCTTCGTAATTCTCCGTAGCGTCGGAAGAACCAAAATGCGGATCGTTTTTAGAGCTTCCGTGTCCCGGAAAGTGTTTTAAGGTCGTTAAAACGCCGCACGAATCGTGCGCCTTAATAAAGCGCTCGGCGTATTTGGCGACTTTTACGGGGTCTGAACCAAAACTGCGCTTATCGTTGGATATAACGTTTTGATCGCGGGCTAGATCGACTACGGGCGCTAGATTAAAGTTGATTGCGTAGCCCTTTAACTCGCACGCTAAATCGCGATAAGTCGCGTAAGCCGTATCCAGCGATCCCTCGCCGATCTTCGCCGCCGTCGGATAATCGCTAAAACCTTTTTTTGAGTTTAACCGCGTTATAATCCCTCCCTCTTGATCGATCATAATCCATAGCGGCGGATTATTTCCGATCGAAGCGCGCAGCGTTTCTAAAAAAAACCTTAAGCGCGTTGGATCTTTAACGTTTTTTGCGTAGATAACCGCGCTTCCAATCTCGCCTTTTTTAATCTGCGAAATAACGCGAATCGCGCCTTCGTCGTTAGGATTTTCGCCCTCGAAGCCGATCGCTATCATCTGCCCTATCATCTTTTCGATCGGAGCGGTTTTTTGGGCTTGCGCGATCGCAAAAACGCAAAAAAGCGCGAAAAACAAACGAGGGATCACAATTTTTCCCAAACGGTTTTATCGCTCAGATCCATAACGCTAACGCCTATCGCGTTTAGCTTTTCGCGTATCAGATCGGCTTTTTGATAATCTTTGTTTGCTTTCGCTACGGCGCGATCGACTACTAATTTTTCGATCGCTTTTTTATCCTCTTCGTCGATTCCCCATTGAAACCACTCGTAAGGATCTTGCAAACCTACGCCTAAAATATCGCGTATCAATTTTAAGTTGCCGCCAAAGACGGCTTTTGCCGTTTTATCTTTCTCGTTTTTATCCAAAATATCATTTCCCCGCGATATCATTTCGTCGATCGCGGCAAGAGTTTTTGATATGTTCAGATCGTCAAGCATTGCGGATAGTAGCTCCTCTTTAAATATCGCTTCGGCTTGTTCGTTTTGACTATCGACTCGTTTTTTCAAGCGGTAGATACGATCTAAACGTTTTTTGCTCGCGTTTAAGTCGTTATAATTATAATTTAAGCCCGCGCGGTAATGTATGCTCATCAAATAGAATCTTAAAGCTTCGCCGGGAAAAAGTTTAAGCGCCTCTTTCACAAAGAATCCGTTGTTAAGCGACTTGCTCATCTTTTGCCCGTCGATACGCACAAAACCATTGTGCATCCAATATTTAGAAAGCGAATTATCATAAGCGCATTTTGTCTGCGCCGCCTCGTTTTCGTGGTGCGGAAAAAAGAGATCGCTGCCGCCCGCGTGAATATCGCACGCATATTTCGCGCCGCTTCTAAATAGATGAGTTTGAGCCATAGCCGAGCACTCTAAATGCCAACCCGGCCGCCCCCTGCCATACGGCGAATCATAACTAACCGCCTCGTTTTCTTTCGCCGATTTCCATAAAGCGAAATCGCGGCTATTTCGTTTTTGTTCCGTCGAAACTCTCGTCTGCGTATCCTCCTGCGTTTCGCCCGAAAGAAAACCGTATTGCGGATACGTAGTTACGTCGAAATAAATATCTCCGTTTTGCGTTTGATACGCCGCTTTATGATCAAGTAGCCGCGCGATCAGTTCCGACATTTGCGCAATATGCTCCGTAGCCTTTGGCTCGATCGTTGGCGGCAAAACGCCTAAAGCCTCTAAATCGCTTTGATAGCGATCGGAATAAAAGTTGGTAATCTCCTCTAGCGATTTGCCCGTTTGCGCCATTTTGTTAAGGATTTTATCGTCAATATCCGTGATATTGCGCACAAAAGTTACCTTGTAACCGATATGGCTTAAAAGACGGCGCAAAAGATCGAAACTAATAGCGCTTCTTGCGTGTCCTAAATGCGAATCGTCATAAACGGTCGGTCCGCAAACGTAAATACGCGCTTCGCCCTCGAACTCGGGCGCGAACTCTACCTTGTTTTTCAGATGAGAATCAAATAAAACAAAAGGTTTCACTCAAAAAATCCTTGATAACCTACGGCTAATTTAAATCCTTCGATCGCCAGCGCCTCGAAAGCCAACGCGACCAAAAGCGCCACGACCAATTTAAGGCGAATCATACCCAAAACCCTCTGCCAACCAAAATGCCTGATATTCAAAGCGAGCAAAACCGCGCCGCCAAGCGATCCAGACAAAGCCAAACCTTTAACGCCAAGCGGCGCGATCAATAGGAGCGAAAAAATCGCGTTACAGCCAAGCGAGATCGCGCTGATCTTCGCGGCTAACGCCTGTGCGTGATGCGAGTAAAACCACAGCGAAAAAAGGCGCGAAAGCCCAAAGGGAATAAGACCTATCATATAGAGCGTTAAAATCTCGGCGCACCTGATTGTATCGATTCGCGCAAACTCCTTTCGCTCAAATAAAAGCCATATAATCCCTTCGCTCAAAAGCGCTCCGCCAAGCGCGCTTAAAGATAACAAAAACAGCAAAAGCCAAAAACATTTTGTTAATAGCTTTAGCGATCCCTCTTCGTCGCGGCGTTTAACCGCCTTTGCGATCGCGGGAAAAAGCGCCATAGAAAAAGCGATAGCGAATATCGCCAAAGGCAGTTGAAATATGCGGTTTGCGTAGAATAGATAGCTAATGCTTCCAGCCGCGAAAAAAGAGGCTAAAACCGTATCGATAAAAGCGGAAATATGCACCGCAGAAGAGCCGAAAACGGCGGGCATAAAAGCCCTGCGAAAACGATTTGTATCGGCTTTGATTTCGCGCTTTTTTCTAACCCCGCCGATTAGCATAGGAATCAAACGTTTGCCTTTTAGCGCCACGATATGCAAAAGCAGTTGCAAAACGCCGCCGATCAACACGCCAAAAGTCAAATACCAAAGAACGACATCTTTGCGTTCGATCGGAGCTAAAAGCAGAGCGAAGATCATAGAAACGTTTAATAGCGCCGTAGAAAAAGCGGGGGCTACAAAACTTTTACGATAGTGAAGTAGCGCCGTCAAAAAAGAGAATAAAAAAACTATATCCAAATACCAAAAATTAACGGCGACGTAAGGCGCGGCGATTTTAACCGTCCGTTCGTCGAAACCCCACGCGATCGCTTGCGTAAGCGCCTCGCTAAAAAAACTCGCCAACGCGGAAATAAATAAGACGACGCAGAAAAGTCCGAAAAATACGCGAACGCTAAACGCGCCTTTGTATCGCGCCGCCGCGAAAGATGGCAAAAACGCTTGAGTGAAAGCGCCTTCCGCAAAAACGCTCCTAAAAAGGTTTGGCAATTTGAACGCGACGATAAAAATGTCGGAATAAACGCCCGCGCCCAAAATCGAAGCTGTGGTAAAATCACGGATAAAACCTGCGACGCGGGAAACTAGAATGCCAGCCGAGTTGGTAAATACGCCTCTCAATTCAACGCCTTTTTTGGCGATTGTAGCAAAGGCTTCTATAAGGTGGTTATGGTTTTGTTGGAAAATGATGCGCAAAAACCGCGTTTTTTGGGCGCCGTCGTTATGGAAACCGACAATATGCCCGCGACGCTAAAAGAGTTATCCCAGCGCTTTGGCGTTAAATCTTCACAGATTGACTTTCTGATCCAACACGTAAAAACAATCGTCCAATTTCCGGAGTCCGATAAGCCTGCGGAGCTTACTCCCGCGATGATCGGGCGGCTTAGCGACCCCGCGCTTTTGATCAATAGCGACTTTTCTATCAAGCAGATCTATACCACAACGTTTAGCCCCGCGCCAAACGAGCGAGATCGGCAGCTTGCAATTGAGGTTTCCGCCAACGCCGCCCGAACGAAAGCGATCGCCTCAGTCCAGCCTACGAGCAAAATCCGCAACTTCTCCAACATAAGAGATTACGTTATCGGCGAGCTGAATAAAATTAAACTTCGTTACGGAATGATTATCGGCTTGCGCGAAGGCGCGATGCAAAACGACGTTATGGGGCTTGTCAATAAGATTCGCATTCACGACTGCGTTCCAGAACCGCACAGGATCGTTCTCTGCGATTGGATCGCGCCGACTCCGACCATTAACGACAGCTTAATTTTACATTTCAAAGACAAAAAAGAGGCTTCAAAAGAGAGCGATCGCGTCGATTACGCCGAGCGCGGTTTTATTAAAACCGTCGAAGCGGGCGAATTGCTTGTAGAGTATATCAAGCCCAAAAACGGAACGGCGGGGCGCGACTTTTGCGGCGTTTATATACCGATTCTTAAAGCTAAAAGAGCGTTTTTGCCTATCCTAAATCCGGACTTAGAAGCGATCGAGGTCAGAGAGGACGATCGCTCTATCGGCTACTACGCGAAGCGAAGCGGCTACGTGAATTATCGGCAGAAGGAAAGCAGGCTATCGATCGGCGATACGATCGAAATCGAAAGCGTCAATTTCAAAACGACGGGCAACATTCAAGCGGGGCTTGATCGGGAGGTAAAAATCAAGATCGAGGGAAACGACGCTTATGAAGATCATATTGGAACAAACGTCAAGATCGAGGCGAGCGAGATCGATCTGGACGGTAGCGTGGCGAGCGGCGCGCAAGTTAAAGCAAAAATAGTAAGCGTAGCGGGGCAGACGCATAGCTCTAGCTCTATCATCGCCGAAACGGCGACGATTGGCGTGCATAAGGGTATGCTGGAGGCAAAAAAGGTCAAGATCGACCGATTAGAACACGGGCGGGTGAGCGCCGAAGAGGTCGAGATCGATCTGGCGATCGGCGGTATGGTTTGGGCGCGACGCATTATCGTTGGCGTTTTGCGATCGCACGCCACTCTAATCGCCAGCGAAAGAATTGAAATACGCCAACTGATCGGCGGCGAAAACCATATCTATATCGAAGCGGCAGCGAACGTAGCGGATCGCAAACGATTGGAAGCGCTTATGATAGAGAGTAAAACCTGCGATCGGGAGGTAAGCGCGACGTTTCACAAATACGATAAAAAACGCGCCGTTTTGCAAAGAAACAAATCGCAATTTGAGCAGCTGCGCGGTCGTATCGAAAGCGATCGTTCAAGCGGCAAGGTTTCGCCGTCGGTATTTATCGAACGCTACAACCAATATCTTGAAGAGATGAAAAACGCTCGCCTGTTAAAAGAGGAGCTAGAGGCGGCGCAGTATAAACAGGGGACGTTGCAGGACGAGATCGGATTGATTCAAAGCCGCGTTCTTAACGCCGTCGTGATCAATAAAGATATTTGGCGCAACTATAACGAGATCAGATTTCGCCTTCTTAACCCGCCTAAAGAGCTTCTATTCGTGCCGAAAGAAAACAGCAGGGCGAGCGAAATACGTTTAGAGATTAGCGGCGTGGAAGATTACGCGATCAAGGTTATAGAGTGATAGCGGCGATCGAGGGCGAAATTATCGCTAAAGAGCCTAATTATTGCGATATTTTAACGGCGAGCGGAGTCGCTTATCGACTTTACATCTCGCTAAACGCTTACGCGGCTATAGATAAGCCTCGTATTCGACTTTTAACGTCGTTAATAATTAGAGAGGACGCGCAGATTCTATACGGCTTTATCGACGAAGCCGAACGAGAGCTTTTTGAAGCTTTAATAAAAGTTAGCGGAGTGGGACCAAAAAGCGCTATGGCGATTCTATCGACATTTACGCCAAAACAATTTACCGAAGCGCTCGCAAATCGCGACGACAAACTATTAACAAGAGCGCCCGGAGTGGGCAAAAAAAGCGCGGGGTTAATTATCGTCCAATTAAGCGGAAGTTTAGGCAAAATCGGCGCGGGCGGCGATCAAAACAGCGCGAGCGGCAAAGCCTCTTTAGCGCTAGAATCGCTAGGCTTTAGACCACTAGAAATCGCGCGCGCTTTGGCAAAATGCTCGTCAAACGACACGGCGAGCCTCGTAAAAGAGGCGTTAAAACTATTAAAATCGACGGATAGTTAAATCTAAATTAAAGGCAAAAAATGCAAAAACCGATCATACTTTTTGGCGGGCAAAGTTACGAACACGAGATTAGCATAGTCAGCGCGATCTCGCTACACAAGGCGATCGGCGCGCAATGCGCGTTTGTTTTTCTATCGCCCGATCGCCGTTTTTATCTAATCGATCTTATCGATATGAAAGCCGATCATTTTTCAAGCGGGCGCTACCGCAAAAACGCCGAACTATTTTTAGCGCGGGGCGGATTCGAGCGCAAAACCCTCTTTGGCAGAACGCCGATCGATGGCGACGTCGTAATCAGCGTCGCGCACGGCGCGGACGGCGAAGACGGCAAACTCGCCGCGCTGTTTGATTTTTACGGCGTCGCATATGTCGGTCCCCGTTTGGAAGCCTCCGTTTTAAGTTTCAACAAACGCTGGACAAAGTTTTTAGCTCTGTGCGCGGGAGTTAAAACCCTGCCCTATCAGGTCGTCCGCAGAGGCGACGCGATAGACCTGCCCTACCCTTTTATATTAAAACCTTTGCGGCTTGGAAGCTCGATTGGAATCGCGGTCGTTAAAAGCCAAGCCGATCTGAGCTACGCGATCGACGCGGCGTTTGAGTTTGACGACGAAGCGCTGGCGGAACCTTTTATCGACGGCGTAAGCGAATACAATCTTGCGGGCTGCAAAACGGGCGAAACGTGGCGGCTTTCTACGATAGAAGAGCCGCAGAAAAAAGAGGTTTTGGATTTTGACCAAAAGTATCTCGATTTTTCGCGCGACGGCAAAGCCAAAGAGGCGCGGCTGTCAAACGAAACGGCGGAGGCTTTGCGGGAGGCGTTCAAAAAGATATACGATCAGGGCTTTGCGGGAGCGTTGATTCGCTGCGATTTTTTTGTGGTCGATAACGAAGTTATATTAAACGAGATCAATCCGATACCGGGCAGTTTAGCGCACTATCTTTTCCCCGATTACGAAACGACCCTTAACGAGCTTTTAGCCGCGCTACCACGCCCAAAACAGATCGCGGTAACCTACAACTATATACACTCGATTAAAGCCGCCAAAGGCAAGCTCTAAGCGCTTTAACGCATTGCGAAACGATCTTTGGCGCGGCAAAGCGGCGGTTTTGCCGATAATACATAGGTTTTACAAACGTTTGAGCTTCTATTTCTATTTTTTTGCAAAGTTATCAAAAACTCCGCTTTTCAAAATCCCTTTGGCGGCGCTACGCGCCTTTCATAGTTACGTCGAGTTGCGGGAAAGGAATGGCGATTTTCGCCTCGTTTAGCGCGTCGTAAATTAACGGCAGAAAGTCGTATTCGTAGGGGGAAGGCGCGTCGATCGCCGTTTTGGTATAGGCGACCAAAACAAAGTTTAACGCGCTATCGCCGAGCGAAACAAGCCGAACCGCTAAAGGCCTATCGCGTTCGTATTGCAGATCGCTCGCTTCGATCTTGGCGATCACGACGCGCTTAACCTCGTTGATCGCGCTTGCGTAAGCCGCGCTAAAGGGGATCAAAACCCGCCTAACGCCGTCGCTAAAAGAGAGATTGACGATATTTTGCGTGATAAAGGTTTGATTAGGAACGATAATTTCGATGTTGTCCGCCGTGATAATAATGGTCGATCGCATATTGATCTGCCTCACCCAGCCGCGTTCTTTGTTTGGAAGCTCGATAAGATCGCCGATGCGAATCGTTTTTTCAAAAAGCAAAATTACGCCGCTGACGAAATTTGAAACGATATTTTGCAGACCAAAGCCCACGCCTACCGAGATCGCGCCGGCGATCACCGCTAGAGCCGAGAGATTGATTCCAAGCGCGCTTAATCCGATAAAGATCGTGCCGATCACGATCGCGTAGTAGCCGATATTCGAGACGATCTGTTTATTTTCGCGGGTTAATTGCATAAGCTCCAGCGAAGCGATCCGCCGCCGAAACAGCCTGCCCAAAAAAAAGCCGAACCAAAAAACGGCGATAAACTTTAATACGCCCAAAGCGGAGATTTGCGCGCCGCCAATATCCAAAAACGTAAAATTCAAAAACTCCCACACGCGCCCAAACCACTCTTTCATCATAGCTCCAAGTTCATCTTTAGCCCGTCCGCGCCAAGCGGATAGTAGGCTTTTATTAACGCGATCTTACGAAATGCAAACTTTTTGTAGAGCGCGATCGCGGCGGCGTTGTCGATCCTGACCTCTAAAAAGAGCCGTTTTTTGCCGAGTTTTTTTGCGTATTCGATCGCGTTTGTTAAAAGCGCCGCGCCGATCCCGCGCCGATAATAGGCGCTATCGACGCCAAGCGCGTAAAGTCTAGCCCAATCGCGGTTTTTGGCGGTAAAAACTAGCGCGTAGCCCGCTAACGCGCCGTTTAACTCCGCTTTGATCAGATAGTTTTCGCGTTTAAGATGGTAACTAAACGCGCGTCTGTTTAGCCGCCAATCCTCGTCGGAAAAACAGCGGCGTTCAAACGCCGCAAGTTCGTTAAGATCGTCGATAGAGGCTCTGATTAGCTTCATAAAATACCTTTTTCAACGCTTTTTGAGGCTTGTTTATTTATAATCCCCGCAATAAGTTTATCCGTTTTGGAGTTTTAGAGATGGTTGTTACCCGTTTTGCCCCCTCTCCGACGGGGTTTTTGCATATCGGCGGTTTAAGAACGGCGCTTTTTTCGTATCTATGGGCGCGAAAGAACAAAGGCAGGTTTTTACTGCGCATAGAAGACACCGATCTGGCGCGAAATAGCGAGGAGGCGACGAAGGCGATCTTGGAGGCGTTCGAGTGGGTTAAAATGGAGCGCGACGGAGTAATCGAGTATCAATCTAAACGCTTTGATATTTACGCCGAATATATCGATAAACTACTCGCAAACGGCGACGCGTATTATTGCTATATGAGCAAGGAGGAGCTAGACGCTCTGCGCGAGGAGCAACAAAAACGCGGCGAGCGTCCGCGCTACGACGGGCGTTACCGCGATGGCAAACTGCCGCCAAAAGAGGGGGTCGCGCCCGTCGTGCGGATCAAAGTCCCGACAAGCGGTTCGATCGTTTTCGACGACGGCGTAAAAGGCAGAGTAGAGTTTGGCGCGGATCAACTAGACGATTTTATTATCGCTAGAAGCGACAAAACGCCCACTTATAATTTTGTCGTGGCGATCGACGATCGCCTTATGGGCGTAACCGACGTGATCAGAGGCGACGATCACCTCTCCAACACTCCCAAACAGATCGCCGTCTATCAAGCCTTCGGTTGGGAGATTCCGCGCTTTTTTCACGTGCCTATGATCCTAAACGGCGAGGGCAAAAAACTAAGCAAACGCGATGGCGCGACAAACGTAATGGATTACAGGGCAAACGGCTATCTGCCCGAAGCGCTTTTGAATTTTCTTGCTCGGCTAGGCTGGAGCCACGGCGATCAGGAGATCTTTAGTCGCGAGGAGTTGCTGGAGTTTTTCGATCCGAAGGATATAAACAGATCGGCTTCGGCGTTTAACGCAAGCAAACTTCTGTGGATCAACCACGAACATATCAAAGCGCAAAGCGACGATCGGCTGATCGAAACGCTGAAAAACGATTTTGACGCCGATTTAAGCGGCTTTGAAAACCAATCGAAACTTCTTAAACTCTGCAAAGAGAAGGCGCAAACGCTTACCGCGCTAGCGATCGAAGCTAAAAAATTCGTTTTACGTCCGACAAGCTATAATCCTAAAGATCTATCGCGGGTTACGGAGGATAATTTGGCGATCGTCGAGCGGTTTTTGGATTTCGCGGCGCTTAGGCAAGATTTTCACGGCGCGATCGAAGAGTTTTTAAAGATCGAAAATATTAAAATGCCGCAGTTAGGCAAACCGCTTAGAATCGCGGTTTTTGGCGAAGCCTCAGGCGCGGGACTGGTCGAAACTTTGGAGATTTTGGGAATAAAAGAGATAAAGATCAGGTTGCAGGCGTTAAAAAAATGCGTAAAATAGCGAATTAGTTTTTATGCTATTAGGAAAAGGAAGGTCTGTTGCGTAGGCGCGATTTTTTGGCGTTATCGTTGGGGGCAATCGCGGCGATCGGTTGCGTCGCGGGTAGAAAAGAGGACGCGGTTAAAACGGCGAAGTTTGTAGCGCCTCAGCCGCAAACCGATCTGATCGAATCGATCGAACGCGCCGCAATCGAAGAAGAACAGTCGGCGCAAGAAGCTATGGAAGAAGGGATCGGTTCGGAAGATTCGCAAGCCGTCCCAAAGGATAATTTAGAGATCGTTAAAGAGTCGCGGGAGTTAAAGCCGATTGTCGCGCAAGGCGACGAGTTGGAGCTACTAACAAGCGTCTTCAAACGGCTCGCTAGCGTCCAAAAGTATATCGGCTTTGGCAACTTTAACATTATTAGTTTCGACGCCATGATTAGCCTCGCTAGAACCGCCAAAACCGTTGGCGCGTTTACCTACGCGGAGCTTACCTATTTAGAAAAACTCTTTTTTCGCGACGCGAAAGCCTACGGCTTTTTTGGCGAAAAGGTTACGACAAAGCTCACGGAAGAGATCGCGCAAAAAGAGGTGTTTAAAGCTCCCAATACGGGGCATTACCTTTACAAAGGAAAGGCGGCGCAGGTTTATGAGAGCGTCAAAAAGGATATTGGCGATTCGATTATTATGACAAGCGGCGTGCGCGGGATTCCAAAACAGTTTTACCTCTTTTTAGCCAAAACGCTGGAGTGTAAAGGCAACTATTCGGAAGCGTCCCACTCGCTTGCTCCCGCGGGCTATTCCTATCACGGAATAGGCGATTTCGACGTGGGCAAAGTGGGTTACGGCGAAAAAAACTTTACGCAAGACTTCGCTCAAACGCAGGAGTTTGAAAAACTAATGCAACTAGGATATATCGCAATCCGCTATCCGAGAGGCAACCCCTACGGCGTATATTTTGAGCCTTGGCACGTCGAGGTGGTAACTTAAGTTAGAGGATACCCGCGCTCCATTGTAGGTTTTTACGCCGCTTATTCTCCAAACGTCTTTTTTGCGTAAAACGACAAAGGACGGATCAAAGCTGCGCCAATGAATAGGCGCTCGCGCAAAATAACCCTCCGCGCGATTTTGTTTATAAACGTTACGGAAGTTTTCAGAGGATTTTTTATTCCGTTATTTATCCCTTTGGGGTTTCAATTTGCGTTAGCGTTCCGCCTTTAACCATATAAACGAGGTCGCAACGAGAAAGAGCGCTTAATCTATGCGCGATTATTAGCATGGTCTTTGCCGCGCCGTAGATTTCGTCCATAATCGCCGCTTCGGTTTCAACGTCTAAAGCGCTTGTCGCCTCGTCTAAAACCAAAACCTCCGGATCGCCGTATAGAGCGCGGGCGATCGCGATTCTCTGCCTCTGTCCGCCGCTTAGTAAAATCCCGCCGTCGCCCACTCTGGTATCGATTCCTTCGTGCCGAAGCAAAAAATCGTAGATATTCGCCCCGCGCAAAGCCCTTTCGACTCCGTTTTGATCGTATGGTTTGCCAAAGGCGACGTTTTGCGCGACGCTCCCGTCAAATAGATAAATATCTTGCGGGATATAACCAATTTTTTTACGCCAGTCTCTGATATTTTCTCTCGTTATCTTTTCGTCGTCGATAAGAATCTCTCCGCTTTGCGGCTCATAAACGCCGCATATCAGATCGATCAGCGAACTTTTTCCGCCGCCGCTCTTGCCGCAAAAACCTATCTTTTGCCATTTTTTGATCGTTAGCGTTAGATCGTTTATTATCGGTTTTGCGGGATCGTAGCCAAAACGGATATTTTTTAGAGCTATACGCTTTTCAAACGCGATAGGCTTATCGCCTTCGTTTGGAGTTTGCGCGATTAGCTCGTCATAGACAAGCGGCGCGGCGTGCAGGTATTGTTGAATCTCGTTAAACAAGCCGAGTATTCTTTGCGACGACGGCAATAGGCGGTATAAAACCAGCACAAACATCGAAACGATCGGCACGATCGCGGAAGCGTCTTGGTATTTGGCGATCACATAGATCACCAAAGATAGCAGGATAATAAAACCCATCGTTTCGATCGAAATTCGGGGCAAAACGCCAAGAACGTTTGAGGTAATCGTATTTTTGAAAAGCTGCGCGACGCGCTTGGAGAATATTTCCGCTATTTCGGCGGCGTTGCCCGCGAGTTTGATCATTTTGAAATTGCCGAAGGTCGATTGAAGCGTTTCGTGCATTGTCGAGTTGATATCGGAGTTTTTATTGCCGATCTTGCGAAGGCGGCGCGAGATCGTCTTTAGCACGACGACTATTTTGACGATCAAGATCGCGCTCAGGACTAACGTGATCTTCCAGTGGACAAACCAGACCATCGCGTAGAGCATAAAAAAGATGAAAAGCTCCGAAAGCAACTGAGAAAAAGCGCGAAGCAGATGTGCCATCTGCAACGAGTTATACATCACGCTTTTGACGAGTTTTCCGGAGTTAAGCCGCGCGAAATCAAGGTAGCTTAATTCCAGCGTTTTGATAAAGAGCCGTCTTTTCAAGTCCTCGCCCACGCCGACGCTAAAGCGAGCGCTAAGATAGGCTTGAAAAAGTAAAAGCGCGGCGCGAAAGAGATAAAAGGCGATCAATACCAAGCCAAACGCGATGGTCATTTCCGCCGCGCTTTGAAAGCCAAAGAAGTCGCCGATCGCCTTGTAGCGCGAGTCGTTTTGGGCAAGCGCGGGGTTGGTCGCCAACGCTATAAAGGGCATAATCGCGCCCAATCCGACGGTCTCTACAAGCGCCGCGAAAACGCCTACCGCGATAAGCGCGCCAAAGAGAATCCGTTTTCTCCCGCCCAAGAAAAAAAACAGTTGTTTGAAAAAATCTCGCATATATCCCGTTTTTATATTTATTTGTAATTGTAAGTCTGCTATGCTTACAGGTTATGAAATACTTTGAGGCGACCCTTATTGCACGGGGCAAAAAAGAGGTGCATCATTTTTTAGCGGGCGATCGCAAAGAGGCGATGAATATCGCTCAAAGCGGCGGAATGGTCGTGCAGGTTAAAGAGGTGGCTATGCCGCTTAAAGAACGCCTGCTGGTGATAAAAGATCAGATCGAAAGCAAGATCTTTACCGGTCCGGTCAAGATGCAGGACTGGATTGTGTCGATGCGTCAGATGGGGGTTATGCTTAACGCCGGCATTTCGCTTTCGGAAGCGCTAGGCGAAGCGGCGAGCGCGACGGAGGATAAAAAGACAAAACGTATCCTTTTTCAGGCGCTTGAAGACGTGGAAGCGGGTTTTAGCCTATCGGCTTCGTTGGAAAAAAGCAGATCGCAGATCGGCACGATCTCGATGGCGTTGGTTACGCTAGGCGAGAAAACGGGTACGTTAGCCGAGTCGCTCTTGAAACTGGCGGATATGGTCGAGGAGCTTCAGAATAATCGCTCCAAAGTAAAAAAGGCGACAAGAATGCCCGCAATCACGTTAGTGGCTATGGCGGCGGCTTTTGTGATTCTAATTATGCTTGTGGTGCCGAAGTTTCAATCGACATTCCAAAAACTTGGCGCCGATCTGCCTATGCCTACGCTAGCGCTAATCGCCTGCGAAGAGCTTTTTAGTACTTACTGGATACACGCGCTAGTCGCGATCGCTGTGCTGATTTGGGCGCATAATTGGGCTATGAAAAACCGTCCCAAATACCAGCTTGCCTTTGATCGCAACATTCTGAAGGTCTATCTGGTAGGCAGTATGCTTAGTCTGGGATTTTACGGACGGTTTATGATGATCTTTAGCCAGCTAATCAAATCGGGCATTCCGCTTACGGAGGCGATGGCGACTTCGGGCGGCACGATTGAAAATAGCCATGTGCGCGTGAAACTTGCCGAAGCGGGCAGAGGTATCGGACAGGGCAAACAGCTATCGGTCGCGCTCGAGGAAACGGCGTTGTTCGAACCGATGGTGTTGCAAATGGTTCGATCTGGCGAAAGTAGCGGCGAGCTTGATTCGATGTTGGAACGTATCGGCGATTACTACCGAATGCGCTTCAATCACCTGATCGACAACTTTGCGGCGTTATTGGAACCGATCCTGATGGTCTTTATGAGCGTTCTCGTTCTATTTTTGGCGATGGGCATTATGTTGCCGATGTGGGATATTTCGAGCGCGGTCAGAAAGAAATAGTGAGGATTCTTTCCGGTATACAGCCTTCGGGCGCGTTTCATCTAGGCAACTATTTTGGAATGATCGCCCAGATGGTAAAAGCGCAAAAAAATGAGGACGTGTTCGCTTTTATCGCAAACTACCATGCGATGACAAGCGTTTTCGAGGGCGATCGTTTAGCGAAGCAAACGCGCGAGGCGGCGATCGCCTTTTTGAGCTTTGGAATCGATCCCGCGCGATCGACCTTTTGGCTCCAATCCGCCGTTCCCGAAACGCTAGAGCTTTATTGGATTTTGAGCCAACATACGCCGATCGGATTACTGGAACGCGCCCATAGCTACAAAGATAAGGTCGCCAAAGGCTTGTCGCCTTCGCACGGCTTGTTCAGCTATCCCGTTTTGATGGCGGCGGATATTCTGCTTTACGATACCGACCTCGTCCCCGTAGGTAAAGATCAGGTTCAGCACGTCGAGATCGCCCGCGACGTCGCTATCAAGTTCAACAACGCGATCGGCGGCGATCTACTTAAAATCCCGACTTTCAAAATCGAAGAAAACGTCGCGACCGTTCTTGGAATCGATGGCGCGAAGATGAGCAAAAGCTACGGCAACGCAATCGATATTTTTACCGATCGTCAAACCTTAGAAAAGCGCGTTAAACAGATCGTAACGTCGCCTTTGGCGCTTGAAGAACCAAAAGAGTGGCGAAACGATAACGTTTATCGGTTATGCGCTTTATTTTTGGACGAAGAGGGTAAAACCGCCTTGCAAAAGCGCTACGAAAAGGGCGGCGAAGGACACGGACATTTCAAAGCGTATTTAACCGATCTGATCTGGGATTATTTCGCCCCCGCCCGCGCCAAATACGAAGAGCTTAAACAAGCGCCGTTCAAAGTCGATGAAGCGTTAACGATCGGCGCGAAAAAAGCCGAAAAAATCGCCGCCGAAAAGATGACAAAGATTCGCGCCGCGGTAGGTATCCTCTAAAATCGTCCCTCCTGTAAAAAAGCGTAAAGCGCGCGTCAATCTCAATCCCTCCGTATTGCTCGCCGAGAGATCGCCAAGGATTTGAACGCCAAAAGGCTATAAGCCGATCTTGACGGGATCAGTGCGGTATGTTTGCTTATTACTCCGATCGGCTTAGGAATTAGAATATATATCGGCGACGCTCTTTATGATCTTCGCGGTTTTCAACGCTCTTGGCGAAATAGTAGAAAACGAAACCGACTACGACTATTTCATTGTTATTAGCGGCGCGATCGCTATAATTTTTACTTCGTCGCGCGATTTATAAAAAACGCGCTAGTTTGCTAAAGGAAGCGGGAAGATAAGTTTTTTATATTAAACAAACGCCGCGATCGAAAGCGCGGCGCGCTTTATTAAACGATCTTGGCAACGTAGCGACCAAAATCGGCGGAAAACTCCGCCAATTTTGGTTAAAGAGCCGATTTAAACGATATTAAAATCCCGATAATACGCGATACCATCTGCGCCCGTCAAGTTTAACTTCCATTTCGACTTGGCATAATCCGTCCTTGAATACCGTTTCAAGGATTTCGGCGTTGCGAATAATCGCGTACATTTGCGTTCGCACCGTCGAGCTTTGAGCCACCGCGTCTTTAAGCGTGTCTTTGGCGTTGATTCTGATGCCGTACATCTTTTCGCCAAGCTGCCTATAAGCGTCGAGAATAGCCGCCCTCTTCGCTAAAACCAAAGCCTGCGCGGGCGAAATTGTGCTTTCGGGCGACACGCCCATACCAATCGCTCTGACGGTGATAATATTCGTCGGTTGCAAAATCGGCGAGTTTGGAATTAGATACTCCTCCGTTTCGTCGATTCTGGGCAGAGGTTGTTGCGGCGCGACCTGCGTCGGGGCGGGTTCATAAACCACCTCTTCAACCACGTATTCGGGTTCCGCCGCGAGCGCCATCGCGCCGACCAAAACCCATATTGCAAACTTTCTCATCGCTTTTTGGCTCCTTTTTTTTGACTATTAAGCCAGCAAAAGCAACCGCCGTTCCAATTTAAGAGCCTTATTGCCGTTCCCGCCATTAGCGCAAGCGAAGTCTTCAAAAAACGGCTTTTTCGCCCCAAAAATCAAGAACGATTTATGGAAACCTCCGATTGCGTTTTTGAAGCGAGGAAGACGAAATCCAACCCAAGACTTACGGCGTTCAATATTAAGGGTAAGTTTCTTCTACATATAAAAAGCTAAAACCGGCGCGGCAAAACTTAGTTTAATTGTTTACGTCAAGCTTTATGAACGATTTAGATTGAAGGCAGACGCGCTTCAATCTAAATCTAATCGCGCGAAAGATCCGTTATCTTCCTCCGTCGATATAGTTTTTAAATGGTCGCCCGACTTTTGGGTGTTTGAGTTTTTTTATCGCGCTCGCTTCGATCTGACGCACTCTTTCCCTAGTTACGTTTAGCACCTTTGCGATCTCTTCGAGCGTGCGATCGCTTTCGTCGTCTAAAAGCCCAAAGCGCATAGAGATCACCACTCTTTCTCGCTCGTTTAACTGATCGAGTAGCGTAGCGACCTGCGTTTTTAGATCGTCTTTGAGTACATACTCGACGGGATTAACCGAGTCGCCTTCGATAAAATCGCCGAATTTGCCGTCGTCCTCGTTACCGACAGGCGCTTCTAGGCTGATTGGCTCTTTTGTGATCTTAATAACCCCTTTTAGTTTCTCTACGCTCAAGCCTACCTCTTCGGCGATCGTTTCTTCGTCAGGTTCTCTACCGTGATCCTGAACGTATTTGCGCGATGCTTTATTTATGCGGTTGATCGTTTCGATCATATGAATTGGAATACGTATCGTCCGCGCCTGATCCGCTATTGCGCGACTAATCGCCTGTCTGATCCACCACGTCGCGTATGTTGAAAACTTAAAGCCGCGCTTATATTCAAACTTATCGACCGCTTTCATCAACCCGATATTGCCCTCTTGTATTAAGTCCAAAAACGGCAAACCGCGATTAGTGTAGCGCTTGGCGATCGACACCACTAAGCGTAAGTTTGATTTAGACATTCTCACCTTTGCCGCTTCGCTAATTCTCTTGCCGCGTTTGATCTGCTCAAGTACGGATTTTAATCCCTCTTCGTCCAGATCGAACTGCGTTCTGCCCGCCTCTTTTGTCCAGATCAGTTTTTTAATATCCATATAAACGTTTACCATTGTCGCTTCAGGCACAATGGACGAGATCTCCTCTTTGTTCATATTGGCGATCTTTTTAAGAAGTTGGTGGTGCAAAATACGGTGGTTATCGTTAAAAAGCGGCAAGCGATATTCAAGTTTTTTTAATTCGCGTTCAAAATGCGCTTCGCTTTTCAAACTTGTTTCCATAGCGCGGACAAGCTCGTTGATCAATTTGCTTGTGGGGCCAAGCTCCAAAAGTTTATCTTTAACGGCGTTTTTCTTGTAAGCGTTGGAAAGATACGCAAGCGTTTTGACCGTTTCGTCTTTATGCGAAAACAGATCTTTGCGGTTAGTTTTTTCCCATTCGTTTTTAGCTTTCTCTAGCGCCTCGAAGCTTTCTAGCACCTTCTCTACGCGCTTGTTGTCTTTTTTATTTACCTGTTTTTCAAGACCCTCTTCGCCTTCGTGTTGTTCCTCTTCGTCGATCTCGCTTTCTTCTTCTACAGGATCGTCGTCGTCGTCAAAACTTTTAAACAACTCTTTCACGCGCCTTTCGCGGTTGATCAGCGCGTCTTTGTAATCGAGAATAAACTCCAAAAGATAGGATACGGAACAAACCGCGTCGATAATCATATCTTCGCCAATTTTTATCTGTTTGGAAATCTCGATCTCTTCCTCTTTTGTTAAAAGCGGAATCTGCCCCATCTCGCGCAAATACATACGCACGGGAGAATCGGATCTGCTCCACTCTAAAAGCTCGCGCTCTTTAAGAACGTCAAACTCCTCTTCTAAACCCTCTTCTTGAAGCCTCTTTAACTTATCTTGACGGCGTTTTGCGTCTTGGCGGTTTTTATGCCCTACGACTTCGGCGTTGGTTAAGATATTAACCTCGTATTTTCGCGCGTATTCCAAAACTTTTTTTGCTAACGCGGCGTTTGGCTGTTTTACGTGTAATTTCGTAATCGCCTCATAAGTAACCATCGAGCCTTTCGCGTTTTCAAAGAGATCCTTAAGCGGATCGGATTTGTTTTTTGACTTTTTTTCGGTTTTTTTCTCGCTCTTTTTTTCAGGCGCGACCTTCTTTTCGACAAGCGCGCCGTTTTCTAACGAAGACATAGCGAAAACTCCTTCTTTCTGCGAAATTTAGCGGGATTTTGGGGTGTTTTTTTGCAAGGATTATACCGAAATAATTTTGAAGATACCTTAAAAACGCGCCGTTTTGGCGAAAATCCGACTATTTTTTCACGGGCGAAAAGCCTTTATAACCGCCTCGTTAGTTTCAATGTAGGGCGCGCCAATCAGATCTAGACAGTAAGGAACCGCTTGAAACGCGGCGTCCAAACAGACCCTGATCGATTTAGGCTTGCCGGGCAGATTGATAATCAGCGTTTTGCCTCTAATGCCCGCGCTTTGGCGCGATAAAATCGCGGTTGGCGCGTATAACAAGCTCTTTTGGCGCATAAGCTCGCCAAAACCGGGCAACTCCTTTTCGCAAACGCTTCGCATAGCCTCCGGCGTTACGTCCCTTGGAGCGGGTCCGGTGCCGCCCGTCGTTAAGATCAGCGAAGCGCTTTCGCACATATCGATCAGCTCTTTTTCTATCGTTTTTTGATCGTCTTGAATAATGCGGTAATCGTAGGTTCGCGGCGTGATTAAATATTCGTCGATCGTTTGCATAATAGCTTTTCCGCTTAAATCTTTGTATTCGCCTCTGCTTGCGCGATCGCTTAATACTAATACGCCAATTTTTATGCTCATTTTATATCGCTCCTTAATAGATGATTTGCGTTTTTAATATATTTTATTTCTATGCGTATTGCGCGAAAAAATTCATAGGCGCTGTTTGCGTTGATGATTTTATCGTTCGCGCCTAAAATAACCTCGATCTTGACTTTGGATAATCGCTTAAAATCTTCCGCTTTCCAATGAAAATTAAGCAAAAACTCCAAATCGTTTTTTTGCGCGTTGATCTCTTTATATTTAGGATCGAACTCGCCGCAATTTGCATAAAAGTTTTGCATATACAAAGCTCGATCGCGAGTAAAACCGATAAGCTGCGAACGGATAAAGCGATCATCTCTATCTTGAAAAAACGGCGGCGAAAGCAAAATCAGCCGATCGAATCTTTGGCTACGATCGGCGACAAACTGGTAAGCTCTAATCGCGCCCAAACTAAAGCCCGCCGCGCAAAAAGGCGCGTCGTCGATCGGCAGATAGTCCGCAAAAAGCGACGCTTCGTTTTTGAATCCAAAACCGCTAAAGAACCTCAAACGCCGCGCTTTCGTTTGCGAGTAACAGCGCCGCAATCTTCTCGATTGCCGCACTATCGAGATTATCGCCCGCCGCCATAATCGCCTCTTGCATCAACTTTTCCGCGCCGCCTTTAAGCTCCGTCGGATCGTAGATCGCGATATATCGCTCGGCGATCTTACGCGCAAGCGCCGCGTCGCTTTCGCAAAAACTCGCGCCGCTTTCCGCGTTCGATCGCCACAGAGCGAACCCCGCTAATCTTGCGCATAGCAGCGCGAAAAGCTCCGATTCGCTTAAAACGCTTTCGTGATCTTGTAAGAAATCGTTTGCAAGTTTAACCGTCTCAAACCGCGATCCCAATCGCTTTGCCGCGATCGCTTTTGCCGCTTGATAACGCGCTCTTTTTTCGCGCATATCCGCCTCGAGCCACTCGCCGCTTTTCTTTAGGCTAATCACCTTTTCTTTGATCGCTTCTATGTCGATCTGCTCAATCTTTTCCGCGTTTCGTTTTAGCGCGTGTAAAGCCGCCTCGTTTGCAAGAGTCGATAGCGCCGCGCCGCTAAAGCCCGTAGAGTTTTGCGCTAATCTATTGAGATCGATCGAATGAGGCTTTCCGCTAAAGGCTATTTTTAAGATTTCTAAGCGATCGTTTATATTGGGCAGACCTATCTCTACGCGCCGATCGAATCTACCCGGTCGTAATAGCGCGCTATCCAAAAGTTCTATGCGGTTTGTAGCCGCCAAAACCACTACTCCGCTTTGGCTTTCAAAGCCGTCCATTTCCGTTAAAAGCTGATTAAGCGTATTTTCCCGTTCGTCGCTTCTTGCGCCGCCTCGCGCCTTGCCCACCGCGTCGATCTCGTCTATAAAGACGATCGACGGGGCGCTTTTACGCGCCGCCGCGAAAAGCTCGGCGACTTTTTTTGGTCCTACGCCCACGTAAAGATGAGCGAAACTCGACCCCGAAGCGTAGAAAAACGCCACGCCCGCTTCTCCCGCGATCGCCTTCGCCATTAGCGTTTTGCCTACGCCTGGAGGTCCGGCTAACAAAACGCCGCGAGGCAAAACCACGCCAAAGCGCCCGTATTTAGACGGATTTTTGAAATAATCGACAATCTCGTCAAGCTCCTCTCGCGCCGAGTTTAGCCCCGCGACCTGTTTGAACGTAACCTTTGATCGCGTCGGCGTAAAAGAGGTTTCGTTCGGCTCTTTTGACGACCTGTTCGCGCTCGCGCTTACGTTTTGCGCAATTGGCGCGGCGAACTTAGTCCAAAAAAGAAAAAGCGCGGCGGCGGCCAATAACGTAACGATCGGCGCGTACCAATTACTTAATGCAAAGCCTAGAATCAGCAGAACGCAACCGATTGCAAGAGAGGCTATGGCGAGGCTGTCTATCTTTTTAAGCGTCATTTTCGCCTTCCGTTTTGGCTTTTTAATTTAACGATCCTATAACGCAATCGCTTACGGCTAAAATTGATCGATGATTTAAGCCTAATTGGTTATGATTGGCTTTATGAATTCGCAATTTATCGAAGTTATCGAGTCCGTTACGCCCGATCCGAATCTGTTGATGTGGAAGTTTCGCGACGAGATTTGCGAGATACAAAACGGAGCGAAATTAACCGTGCGGGAAAGCCAGCAGGCGCTGTTTCTTTGCGAGGGACGGATAGCCGACGTTTTTCAAAGCGGATTGCACTCTTTAGCTACCGAAAATATCCCGATCTTTAGCCGTCTTAAGGGTTGGAAATACGGTTTCAAAAGCCCCTATAAAGCCGATATTTACTTTTTCAATACCAACCAATTTATCAACAACAAATGGGGGACGCCTTCGCCTATCCTTATGCGCGATAGCGAATTTGGCAACGCTCGCGTTAGGGCTTACGGCAGTTTTGATATCCGTATAAGCGACGCGGCGTTGTTTTTCAAAGAGTATGCGGGGACGTATAAACAACTAACAATATTTGAACTCCAACGCCAACTGCGCGATTTTATCGCGCCAAAATTCGGCGAGATTTTAAGCTCTGAAAAGATAGCGCTGATGGAGGTCGCGGGCAATATAACGGAGCTTAGCAAAAAGATAGAACCGCTTATATCGCCCTATTTCGCGCAAATGGGGCTAACTCTGACGCAATTTATCATCACTTCCGTAACCCTGCCCGACGAAGTGTTGGCGCATATCGATTCGCTTACAAATATGAATATGGTAAGCGATATGAAACGCTTTAGCGAGTTTCAAACGGCAAAAGCGATAGGCGAGAATAAAAGCGCGTTAAACGACGCGGCGGCGCAAGGCGCGGCGTTAAATCTAATTTTAGCGCGGGCGCAAGCGAACGATAAACAAGAGGACATAGCGGCAAAACTGACGAGGTTAAAAACGCTATTTGAAAACGCTTTGATAGACGAAGCGGAATATAAATCCAAAAAAGCTCAAATCCTAGCGGAGTTTGACGTATAAGATGGCGAACAAAAGCAGCTTAAACTTCTTAAAAAATATGCAAAATATCGCCGTTAATCAAAAAAATTACGGATCGAGCGAAGCGCTAAAAGAAACGAAAATAGCGGCTAAACTTTGTCCAAATTGCGGCGCGGCGCGCGCTAAATACGACGGGCTAACGCATTGCGCATATTGCGGATATAAGTTTATCGATACAACTTTGACGGACGGCATATTTATCAAAAAGGAGGACAATTCGCGCGATGGCAAATAACGACGAATTTGACGAAACGGACGAACAAGACGCCAAATGGCTCTCTAATTTTATGAGCAAAATGCAAAAAAAGGCGCAAGCCGCGTTTGGCGCGCTAACAAGCGTAGCGGAAGAGAAGAACGACGAAGAGCTTGACGATTTACGCGAAGAGATCGAGGATAGGCAAACAAGATGGTTCGCTTTTACAAACAAATTAGAAGAGAGGGCAAAAGAGCTCTTTGACGAGGCGCTGCCCCAACTTCGCGCGTTAAGAAAAAGCGACGAGGATATATATAAGTCAAATTACAACAAGGCGCTATCGGGCGTATGCGGACAGCTTAGCGCGATTCGCGACAAGGCGTTTAAGGCAAAAGATAAAGAGATAGTCGATTTTAATTACTACGCGAAAGATAAAATCCCCTCTTCCCACTCCCTATCAAAAAAATTAGACAAGTTTTGGTATGACGCAAACGAAGAGTTTGAACGCTTTGATATGGCGATATACGAGTTGGATAAACGCCTACTGGAAGACGCGGAGAATGATCTAGAGGGCGAATATCAAGAGATTATAGACTCTTTCAACGCCCAAAAAGGTAACTTTAAATGTTCGCAATGCGGAGCTACTTTACAGATTGAGCGCATATTTTTTATAGACGTAAATGTGGCGTGCGGCGTTTGCGCGTCGCAAAACAGTTTCGAGCCTAGCTCGCAAGCAAGAAGATTGCAGTTTATCGCGAACGATTTAGCCAAAAAGCGGTGCAAGCCGCTTTTGAAAGCCTACGAAGAGGAGGAGCAAAAAGAGCGCGATTTATACCAACAGGCGCACGAGTTAAGGCTAAACGCGATACATGAAAGCGCAAGGAGAAAAGCCGAGATAGAAAAAGAGAGAGATAGGCTAAACAAGCTAAGAGAGGAAGCGATCAAAAACGCTCCTAGACTATATAGCCTCTATCTGCGCGCGGTTTGCGACGAGCTAAATAAAATCCTGCCAGAGTTCAAAGAGCATCATGAAAAGATGTATATCGAACAGAGCGGGCAAATATTTCAAATAAAGGAAAGCGAATAATGTCAAATTTAGAACCGATACACGGTATAACGCTCCAAGAGTGGGCGCAAATGGCAAAACTGATGGTTTCGGGCGTTGAAGAGGCGAAGGTAATCCAAGCGATGGGCATAGACGGCGCGGTTTGGGACGAGGTAAACGCGCTTTGGACGCAGAGATTGGCGGAGGATTCTACCTTTCAAATCGGGCAGATTTACGCGCAGGCTTTCGGCACGGAGGTAACGGAGCCGCGACTTAAAAATCTAAGCGCGAATATTTCTCCCGAAGGCGCCCAAAACCTTGAGCGCATCAAAAACGACCGCTACTTTTACCACGAATTAAACGGCGCTAGAAACGCGGCTTACGCTTACGGGTTGGACGGCGCGCAGTGGATACTCGATAACTACGGCGTAAGTTTGGGCGATTTTCAATCTGTCGCTATGCAGTATATGGCGTTAAGAAATAGCGCGGGCGGCGATGAAGATCTGATACATTTTCTTGACTACGAAAAGCAAAAGCAAGAGGAGTATGAGGAGAGGTTCGCAAACGAGCGCGGCGGAAACGTCGCCGACGATATAGAGTTTTAACGCGCATAGACGAAGAAAACCTAGTTTGAATTAGCGCGGAAGGATATCTTGCTAACAAGCGAAAATATTCAAAGAAATAACGCCGCAACTACGGGATTGCGTCTTTGCAATCAACGTTGGACTGATTGGTTTTTTGCTACGATCGCTCATAAGGAGAACGGATATGAAAAGGAAAATCGCGGCGGTTTTGGCGGCGGCGTTCTTAACGGCTATAAGCGCGACGGGTAACAATGGCGAACCTATATCCTCCGGCGGCTTTTTGCCCGATCGCGCCGATTTTGACAAGCTTATAGCGGAGGCGCTTGAAAGCGGCGACTATAGCGCTATGCTCGACGCGAAATCGCAGGGGGATTGGGCGGAGCTAACGGGGTTACTTTATGAAACGCGACGTTGAAACCGTAACGAAAATGCCTCTGTCGTTGAATATCAAAGACTACGGCTTGACAGAAGAGGACAAAGAAGCGTCCGAGTTTGTAATAACTCCTAAAAAATCGGGCGTCGTTACCATTTTACGCGACGGAAAACGTAGCTTCGTTTCAAATCTAAAGATCGACGGCGAACAAGAGGCTATCGGCGGTTCTACCTATAGGTTTCGTTTTGCGGCGCAAGCGGGGCGCTCGTATCGCGTTATTTTAAGCAAGCCCTATTATAGGGGTTTGTATAGCGCTTGGGCTAACGTAAATTAGCGCGAATGCAAAACCGCTCTAAATAAAGGCGCGATATTGGCTAAAAAGCAAAAGCGGCACTTTTTTTGGCGACGCGCTTGGTTTAAGAAGTTTATTCGCGGCGCGGGGCTAAAGATTTTGCCCTTTTTGGGTTACCTGTTCACAAAACTGATCTATCTGACCAACCGCAAGCGCTTTATAGGGCTTGAAACGATCGCTCCGGATAAACCCGTGATTGTCGCCTTCTGGCACGAACATATCTTGATGGCGACCTTTCACTGGAAGAAACTGCGCAAGGGCAAGAAAAACGCCAAAGTTTCCGCTATGGTCAGCGATCACCGCGACGGCGAATATATCGCTAGGATCGTTTCGTTTTTGGGAATCTCTACGGTGCGAGGCAGTAGCGCAAGGGGCGGCGTAAAAGCGCTAATCGCCGCGTTAAAAGAGTTAAAATTGGGCAACGACGTCGCCTTTACGCCCGACGGGCCTAGAGGCCCAAGACACAGCGTCGCCGACGGGATTATTTTAGCGGCGAAAAAGAGCGGAGCGGCTATACTACCAATGCGTTACGAGGCAAGCCGATTTTGGCGCTTAAAAAGCTGGGATCGGTTTATCATTCCAAAGCCGTTTGGCGTCATTACCTTTACCGCCAACAAG
>JAISOU010000094.1 GCA_031275395.1 Helicobacteraceae bacterium
AAGGCATACGAGTTTGGAAACAAAACGGCGGCGGCTTATAAGGTTGGAGCAGTTTACGGCGATTTTCTGAAAGACCCGAAAAACGCGCTTAAATGGTTCAGGATCGCATACTACGAAGGAGTAACGCACGGAGCTTATGGATTAGGTTTAACGTACAAACACGATCTTAAAGATTATCCCAAAGCTATCGAATGGTATGAGATCGCGCATAAAGGCGGAGATAAGGACTCCGCTTACGCTTTAGGTATTTTATACGAAGATATTTATAAAGACTACCCTAAAGCGCTTAAATGGTACGAGATCGCTTGCGATCTGTATAAAAAGCAAAACGGCGCGCATAATGGCGCAATGGCAAGAATAGGTATTCTGTATTTAGAAGGCAGAGGCGTTGAAAAGGATCTGGTTAAAGCGCGATCGTTTCTTGAACAAGCGGCTAAAGGCGGTAGCGATAAAGCCAAAGAAGCCTTAGCCGCTCTCGATCGCAATCAGGCTAAATGACGCTTGGTAACGTCTATAACCGCCGTTATCTGATCGTTAGCGGTAGTCTGACAAGGGACGCTAAATATATTGCGATCGTTAGCGAAAACAACGCGCCCGCCAAGAAGCGGAGCGAAACGGCGTAAGGCGCGAAGGATCTACGTCCCGCCAAGGCTTTTGGCGGCGTTATTGCAAAGAACGCGGCGCTTTGCGCCGTTGTAAAACGAAGCGTAGCTTTTTATCGGCGCAACATTTTATTTAGTTAAATGTTCTCTAATCCTTTAATTTTCGCTCTTTTTAATTCGTATTCTTTGATAAGAGCGTAAAGAGCGGGGATTACGGCGAGGGTAAGAACGCTAGAGGAGATCATACCGCCTACCATAGGCGCGGCGATACGGCTCATCACCTCCGAACCCGTTTCGTTTCCCCACATAATAGGCAATAACCCAGCCATAATCGCGGCGACGGTCATCATCTTTGGGCGGACGCGATCGACCGCGCCGCGCATAACCGCCGCGTAAAGATCGCTCGCGTTTGGCTCTTTTTCTTCCGATCGCCGTCGTTCGCACAGCGATCGCCACGCGTTATCCAAGTAGATCAACATTACCACGCCCGTTTCCGCCGCCACGCCCGCTAACGCGATAAATCCCACCGCGACCGCAACCGATAGGTTATAGTCGAGAAGCCATATAAGCCAAACGCCGCCGATTAGCGCAAACGGCACGGAGAGCATAACGATCAGCGTTTCGGTTAGCCGTTTGAAGTTCGCGTAGAGCAACAAAAAGATAATAAACAGCGTTAGCGGCACGACAATTTTCATTCGCTCGGCGGCGCGTTGCATCGATTCAAACTGCCCGCTCCATACGGCGTAGTAGCCCGCAGGAAACTCGACGCGATCGTTTAAGGACTGACGCGCCCGATTCACGTAGCTTCCGATATCGCTCTCTCTCGTATCCACGTAAATATATGCAGAAAGCATAGCGTTTTCGGTGCGGATCGCGCTAGCGCCAAGCTCGATCTTTATATCCGCCACCTCTCCTAGCGGGATCGCCGCGCCGCTTGGCGTAGATACCAAAACCTCGCGAGCGATCTGTTGCGGCGAGCTTCTTAGCTCTCGCGGGTAACGGACGCTAACGCCAAAGCGCTCGCGCCCTTCGACGCTAGTCGTTACAATCTCGCCGCCAAGCGCGATCGAAATGGTTTCTTGCAAATCGCCGATCGACAGATCATAGCGGGCTAACGCGGCGCGGTTTGGTTCGATATTTAGATAGTAGCCGCCCATAATCCGTTCCGCGTAAGCCGACGAAGTTCCTTCCACCTCTTTTACGACCTTTTCTATCTCTTTTGAGAGCCGATCCAACTCGTTTAGATCGCTTCCGAAAATCTTAATTCCGATCGGCGTTCTAATACCCGTAGAGAGCATATCCGTCCGCGCTTTAATCGGCATTGTCCAAGCGTTTGAAACGCCAGAAAAACTTAACGCTTTATCTAACTCGGCGATCAGCTTATCGGTCGTCATATCTTTTCGCCACTCTTTTTTGGGTTTAAGGTTAATTACGGTTTCAAACATCTCGATCGGCGCGGGATCGGAAGCGGTATTGGCGCGTCCCGCTTTGCCATAAACCGATTCGACTTCGGGAAAACTTTTAATAATTTTATCCTGCGTTTGTAATAATTCGGCGGCTTTTGTGATCGACATACTCGGCAGCGAAGTAGGCATAAAAAAGAGCGTCCCTTCGTTTAACGTCGGCATAAACTCTGAACCTAGATTTTTGGCGGGATAGATAGAAACTATTAACGCGGCTAGCGCCATTAAAATCGTTAATAATTTACGGCGCGTTACAAAGGCGATAACAGGGCGATAAACGCGGATTAAAAAACGATTGACAAGGTTTGTTTCTTCGGGGGCGATTTTGCCTCTGATAAAAAAGATCGTCAAAACGGGGACAAGCGTTATGGAAAGCAAAGCCGCGCCCGCCATAGCGAAAGTTTTTGTATAAGCTAGAGGCGAAAACATACGTCCCTCTTGCGACTCCAGCGCAAAAACGGGCAGAAAAGAAACGGCAATCACAAGCAGCGAAAAAAAGAGCGCGGGACCAACCTCCTTGCACGCCTCGACCACGGCGCGCGCCCTTTCTCGCGCGGTATGCTCGTCGCTCAGACGCTCGATATGTTTATGGACGTTTTCAATCATCACGATCGCCGCGTCTACCATTGCGCCGATAGCGATCGCGATCCCGCCCAAGCTCATTATATTGGAGTTAATATCCATTAAACGCATTGCGATAAAGGCGATCAATACGCCGATCGGAAGCGCCGAAACCGCCGCGAGCGCCGATCGGATATGCGCTAAAAAGATCGCGCAGACAAAAGCGACGATCAGGCTCTCTTCGATCAGCGTTCGTTTAAGCGAGTCGATCGCGTCTAAGATCAGATTAGACCTATCGTAAACCGGCTCGATTGAAACTCCTTGCGGTAGGGAGTCTGAAAGATCTTTGATCGCGTTTTTTACGTTGTCTATAACCTCTAGCGCGTTCTGTCCGTATCGCGCCACGACAATTCCAGAAACGACTTCGCCTTCGCCGTTTAGTTCGCTAACGCCGCGCCTTTCGTCGGGGACTAATTCGACGCGGGCAATATCTTTGATCAAAACCGCGACGCCGTTTTCGGCTTTAACCGCAAGATTTTCAATATCTGAAATACCGCGCAGATAGCCCCTGCCGCGAATCATATATTCGCGCTCCGCCATCTCTACGACGCGCGCGCCAACGTCGCGGTTAGAATCGCGGACGACCTGCGTAATTTTAGAAAGCGGTATCGAGTATGCGCGAAGTTTGATAGGATCGACCGAAATCTGATAGGTTTGAACAAAACCGCCGATCGACGCGACCTCCGAAACGCCGTCGGCTTTGGTTAGTTGGTAGCGCAAATACCAATCCTGCAAGGCGCGTAGCTCGGCGAGCGTTTTGTCTTCGCCGATCAGCGCGTATTGATAGACCCAACCCACGCTTGTCGCGTCGGGACCAATCTGCGGCGTTATGCCTTCGGGCAGTCCTTTTGAAGCGTAGTTAAGATACTCCAACACCCGCGATCGCGCCTGATAAATATCCGTTCCGTCGTCAAAGATCACATAGACGAACGACGCGCCGAAAAAAGAAAATCCGCGCACGGCTTTCGCCTTTGGAACGGAGAGCAGCGCGGCGCTAAGAGGATAGGTGATCTGATCTTCGATCACCTGCGGCGATTGACCGCGATATTCCGTATAGACGATCACTTGAACGTCCGATAGATCAGGCAGAGCGTCCAGCGGCGTTTTATAAAGAGAGTAGATCCCAAACGCGATCGTAAAGAGGACAAACGCCAAAACTAAAACGCGGTTTTTTACGGAGCGTTCGATAATGTAGGAGATCATAACTACTCCGAAAGCGGCGCGATCTTAACGATCGTCCATTCGCCCGCGCTCTTTTCCTCAAACTCGAAAGATACGCGATCGCCCGCCGTTAATCCCGTTAGCGTCGTTTTATCCGCCGCTTTGAACTCCATCGTCATCGCGCCCCAGCCAAGCTCGTCGATCGCTTCGTGCGCGACGATCGCCGAAAGCGTTTGCGTATCTACCTCGACGATTTCGCCTTTCGTTTTATAGGTCGTTTTGCGGTTAAAAGAATCGATCGCCGCCTGTAACGAGCTTTCCGCGTCGATCAGAAAGTTTGCGGAAACGACGATCGCTTCGCCCTCGCTAACGCCGCTTGTAATCTCCGCAAAGCGATCGCCAAAGCGCCCCGTTTGAACCTCTCGCGGCTCGAAACGCCCTTCGCCGATTTGCGCGAAAACAATTTTGCGAACGCCGCCGTCGATCAGCGCGGATAGAGGGACGGCAAGCCGATCTACGCTCTTGATTTTGACCTCTATAACGGCGAACATATTTGGTTTTAGCGCCCCTTGCGCGTTGTCTAGCTCGATACGCGCTTTGATCGTGCGCGTTTTTTCGTCTAGCGTCGGGTAGATATAGGCGATTTTGCCGCTAAAAATCTTATCGGGATAGGAGTCGATAAAAACCCGCGCTTCGTCGCCGATTTTGACAAGATCGATCTGCGATTCAAAAATATCCGCGATCGCCCACGTAGAAGAGAGATCGGAAATTGTATAGAGCGTTTCGCCCGCTTCAAAGCGCATACCCTCGATCGCGTTTTTCTCGATTACCGCCCCAGAAAAAGGCGATCGAAAGATCAAAGCGCCGTTTGCGAGCGTTTCTATCTCTTTGGCTGGAATATCCCAGTTATTAAAACGCGCCAAAGCGGAATCGGAAAGAAGGCGCATATTTTTTTGCGCCTCTTCGCTCGCGTTTTGAAGTTCTTTGATTCCCTCTTTTGCCAGCTCGTATTCGCGCCGCGTAGATAGTAGCTCAGGGCTATATATCTCAAAAAGCGCCTGCCCTTTTTGGACGATCTCGCCTGTCGTATTGACAAAAAGCCGCTTAACGTAGCCTTCAAACTTGGGCGCGATCGCGTAGGTTTTTCGCTCGTCGGCTTCTATGCGTCCCGTCGTCCGAATGGTAGTTTCGATCCGTTGATACTCCGCTTTTTGCGTCCGAACGCCCATTTTTTGAATCTTGTCAATCGAGATTTTCACGCCGCTTTGCGCGTCCTCTTCGCCCTTATAAACGGGAATATAATCCATTCCCATCGGATCTTTTTTAGGCGTAGGCGACGTATCGGCAAGCCCCATCGGATTGCGATAGTATAAAATCTCGCGTTCCGCGCCCTGTTTATCGGCAATCGGAGCGTGTAAGCGCCCCGCGAAAAAACCCGCGATCGCCGCGACGATAACGACGGCAAAGATCAAAAAATATCTCATATCCCCTTTCCTAAAACGCGCTCGATTTGCGCCAAAGCTATCCGCGCCTGCAATTGCGCCGCGATCGCGCTTTGCCGCGCCTGACGAAGCCGCTTTTGCGCTTCCAACAGCTGCGCGAAGTCGGTTTTACCCGTTTCATAACCCGCGAGAGCCGAAGCGAAAGCGAGTTTGGTCTGCGGCGTTAGCGTTTCGTCGATCAGCGCGATAGAGCGCAGAGCCGATCCGCAAGCCGCCGCGTTTTCGTAAAGCTCCAGCATAACTTCGTTTGTTTCCGCCTCTTTTTGCGATTTTGCGGCGATCAGCATCGCGTCCGATTCCATCTGTTCGGATCGCAAAGAGGTTCGCCCAAGCGGAATGTTAAACTCGATCATCAATTCCCACTCTTTAATAGAATCGCCGTATTGAATAGGCGAAACGCCGATCGTAAAGTCGGGATAGCGGTTTTTGTAGGCAAGCTCTTTGTTTTTTTGCGCCGTTTCGATCTGCGATTCCTTCGCTAAAAGGCGCGGAGCGTTTTGAACGCGGTTTCTAAGCGCGGCGTAATCGATCTTCGCGGCGTTGGGAAGCGGCGCGATCGATTCCGGCGATAGAAGCGGCGCGAAAAGATCGCGTCCTAAAAGGGCGTTCATTTTCGCCTTTAATTGGACGCGCTTTGTTTCTAGCGCGATCAGATCGTTTTGCAATTCGCTTCGCTCGATTGCCGCGTCGATCGACTCTTTTTGCGGCGATATTCCAAGCGCGTAACGCTTTTGGGCGATCGTCTCCGTTTGCGTTAAAATCGCCTCTATCTCTCGCGTCAGCCGTATATTTTCCTCCACATAGAAAAGCTCGGCGTAAGTCGTTTTTATATCCGCTTCGATCTCGATTTGTTCGCCTCTTGCGCCCTGCTCGATCGACCGCGCCAGCGACGAGGCAATCTCGCGCTTTAGATCGCGTTTGCCATACCAAGGAATATCCTGCATAAACAGATAGCGGACGCTTCCTACGCGGCTTGGCGACAAAGTTGGCGACTGATCGCCCATCTTTGTCATATCCCGAAACTCGACGCGAAATCGCGGATCGTCCAACGCGCCGGCAAAACCGACGCGGTTAAACGCCGCGTTCGTTTCGCCTTTGATCGCTTCAAGGCGAGGATTGCGTTCGCGAGCGTAGGCAAGTAGCTCTTCTAGCGACGAGCCAAGCTCTTGCGCAAAGAGCGCTTGAACGAAAAAAAGCGTTAAAACGATTACGCTAGGGCGCACGCCGAATATCCGTTACGACAATATCCGCGCCCTCTTTTTCAAGCGTGAATACGACGCGATCGCCCGTTTTTAATCCCGATAACGCCGTTTTATCCTTGACGGAAAACTGCATAGTCATACCGCGCATATTTAGCGCCTCTATATCGCCGTGTTTTAGCAGAACCGTCCCCGCCTCTAAGTTAGCTCCGCGAATCTCTCCCTCGCTAACGACGGAGTTTTGCGTATGCGCCGAATGCGATCCGTGATCCGCCATATTGTGAGCGCCAAACGCGCCAAAAGGCGCAAATAAAATCAAAAGCGCAAAAAGCGTTTTTATCCCGTTCATTGTTTCTCCTTTATTTGTATTCGCCAAAAACTCGCGCCGACCCGTCTTTGCCGACGAGTAAAACCTCGAAAGGCTCGCGCAAGCCGTCGTAAGCCGCGCCGTCCATACCGGGCGATCCGATCGGCATATTTGGGACGGCAAGCCCGATCGCGTCGGGTTTTTCTTCAAGAAGGCGTTTTATATCGCTTGCGGGAACATGCCCTTCGATCGCGTATCCCGCGACGATCGCCGTATGGCAGGAAGCATATTTGCTAGGAACGCCAAAATCGCGCCTTTGGTTACGCGTTTTAACCGCAAAGCCGTTTTTCTCCAAATGCGCGATCCAGTCGTTACAACAGCCGCAGTTCGGATCTTTATAAACCGTCGCCTCGATCGGTTGCGTAGAAATCGCGGCGGCTAAAAGCCAACTAGTCAGAATCATCGTTTCTCCTTCGTTTGATAAACTACGGCATTATAAAAACCGCGTTCCGTCAAAACGGAGTCGCTCAGATGACATTTTTGTAAGGCGGGAGAAAATGAAGATTTTAATCGTGGAAGACGAGCGAAAAACGGGCGAATATCTTAAACAGGGATTAAACGAGGCGGGGTTTTCGATCGATCTTGCGGATAACGGCGACGACGGGCTTTATCTCGCGGAAAACAACCATTACGATCTGGCGATCCTAGACGTTATGCTGCCTGGTATGAACGGCTGGCAACTTCTTTCGAGCCTGCGAAAACGCGGGATCAATACGCCTACGCTTTTTCTGACCGCCCGCGATCAGGTGGAAGATCGCGTTAAAGGTTTGGAGCTTGGCGCGGACGATTATCTGATCAAGCCCTTTTCGTTCGCCGAGCTTCTTGCGCGCGCGCGGACGATACTGCGGCGCGATCGGCGCGGCGGCGAAACGAGCGCGATTCGCATAGCCGATCTGGAGCTTGATCTGTTGCGGCGCGTAGCGAGACGCGGCGGCAAGCGCATAGAGCTGACGGCAAAAGAGTTTGGTTTGTTGGAGCTTTTAATGCGAAGGGAGGGCGAAACGCTTCCAAAAACGCTGATCGCCTCTTTGGTGTGGGATATTAACTTTAACAGCGACGTCAATATTGTCGAAGTCGCTATGCGCCGATTACGCGCCAAGATCGACGACGGCTTTAATCAAAAACTGATCAAAACCGTTCGCGGAATGGGATATGTGCTAGAGGCTACGCCCGACGACAAAACCGCTTAATAAATAATCCAAACCCGTCCAAAGAAATTGGAAAATCTTAAAAAAAAGTTTTGCAAGTTTAGCACCTTAAACTATCTATATTTTGCGCGGCTATCGCGCTTTACAAACGACGGTTTATTTTGTGGCGTTTTGATCTCTAACGTATGGAGCGCCTTTATGCAAAATCCCCGTGATAACGGCGGCGGCGGCGGGTTCGATCCGCGCTAATACGGCGGCGGCGGTTTTGGGATCTAAACGGCTTAAAATATCGGCGGCTAAATAGGGATCAAGCGCGTTCATAATCTCTCCCGCGTTAGAGGCTTTCATACCCGTATAAAGACTTTTTAATTTACTCTCTTTAATATCGTTAATCTGCGCTAAAAGCTCTTGCTGCGCTTTTAACGCCGCTTCGATTTTCGCTCCTTCTTCTTCGATCGCTTTTAGATCGGCGGCGATCTTTGCCTCTCTTTGTTTAAGCGCCTCCTCTTTTTTGCTTAAAATACGCTCTGTCGCTTCGCCTAAAGCCTCTAATTCGCTTTTTGATTTATCAAGGCGATCGACCTCGAAAAGAATCTCGTTTTTTCGCGCCTCGAAGATCGCGTTGCAATCGTCCGCCGCCGACATAACGCTCAGCGTAACTAAAAACAAAATCCGTTTCATTCCGCGCTCCTTAGAATATAACGGGCGTTGATCGCCGCGTCGTCCAAACGTTTTTCCTCGCTTTTTTTCGCCGCGATCGCCGCAAACGCTTTTTCTTCGCGATCGAGATGGTTTATTTTCTCGTATTCCACAAGCGCTTTTTTGAGAAGAAAACGTATCTGAAAAACCCTCTGATGCGCCGTAAAAATCTCTTTTCGCGCCGCGCCGATTTCGCGCCGATATATCCCGCGTTTTTCGCTCGCGATCGCAAGATCGCCAAACGCGCCGCTTTCAGGTTCTACCATAGCGCCAAGCTCGGCGCTTAAAAGATTCAGCGCGTTTTCCCTCTTCATTAGTTCCGATTGCGCCGCTTGAAGCTCCCTGCGAAGCTCCTCTACCTTGCCGTTTTTAATCTTTGCAAGTTGGGCAAAATCGTTCATTGCGCTACCTATAAATAGAGTCGTTGCGATCCGCGCCCGTCGAGATCGTCGCGATCTTAACGCCGATCGCCTCTTCCAACGCGAAGATATAGTTTTGCGCCGTTTTTGGCAGGTCGTTTAGCGTTCTGGCTTTGGCTAGTTTATCCCAGCCCGCAAACGATTGGTAGATCGGAGTCGTTCCGTCGTAATCGACGCAAACTTTAATCTCGTCGAAGCCGTCGAGAACGTCGAGCTTCATCAACGCCAGCTCGTCTACGCCGTTGATTCGGCAGGCGAATTTCGCCAAAGGCGCGTCAAACCAGCCGCAACGGCGCGCGCGCCCCGTGCTTGTGCCAAACTCCTCGCCGTTTTTGCGCAAACGCTCGCCAATTTCGTTGTCTTGCTCGGTCGCAAAGGGGCCGTTGCCAACCCGCGTGCAATAGGCCTTGACCACGCCGGTTACCTTGCCGATCTCTTTTGGCGAAAGTCCGACGCCAGAGCAAGCGCCCGCCGCGATCGTATTGGAGCTTGTAACAAACGGATACGCGCCGTGATCGACGTCTAGTAGCGTTCCCTGCGCCCCTTCGAGCAAAACTCTTTCGCCGCGATCGAGCGCCTCCCATAAAATCCGCGTCGTATCCGCCGCGAGAGGAAGCAAGCGATCCGCCCAATTCGCGACGTCCGCCGCGATTTGCGCGCGCGGCGGCGGCGTTAGATTTAGATCGTCGTAACGTTTTAGAATCGCGTCGATCGTTTTGGCCTGATCGGCTAGATCGCCCAAACGAACGCCGACGCGGGCGGCTTTATCGGCGTAAGCTGGCCCTATCCCGCGTCCCGTAGTGCCGATCTTTTTATCGCCGAGATTGCTTTCTCTGGTCTGATCTAGCGTGATATGGTAATCCAAAATCAGATGCGCGTCGCGGCTGATAAAGAGCCGTCCGCGAAGATCGCCAAATTGCGCCATCTCCTCTATCAGAGCGCTTGGGCAGACGACCACGCCGTTGCCGATCACGTTAAACGCCTTTGGATTCAAAACCCCCGAAGGGATAAGGTGCAGAGCGTATTTCTTGCCGTCTATAACGATCGTGTGTCCCGCGTTGTGTCCGCCTTGATAACGAACGACGAAATCATATTTTTGCGCGAGGAGATCGACAATTTTGCCTTTTCCCTCGTCGCCCCATTGAATACCTACGATTAGATCAGCTTTATTTGCCATTATCTCGCTTTTATTTGGTTATGCGCGCAATTCTAACACAGCAAAGCAAGATTTGCGAAATCGATCACGAAGTATTCACAAACGACTTCTACTATGCGGCTATTTTTGTTTTGGAGGGTATCGACGAAGCGTTTTTGGATATTATGCGCAGTCGCGCTTTGCTGTTTTGCGCCGAAACGAACGAGAGCGCGATCGGAAACCTAGCGGTCGAAGCGAGAGGCGTTTTGCGCTTGATCGACCGCGAAAGCAAAACGCTAACGATCGAGCAGGAGCCGATAGCGCGTCTTAGCTGGCCTTCTATGACGATGGAATACGCTTTTGGCGGCAATAGGCTTATTCGCGGAATCAAAGAGGGCGACGAGGTAGAGTTTAGTTTTGTTCAAAGCGGGCGCGTCAATACGCTAAACGCGATTAAAAGGGTTAAATAGGATTTTCGCGCTAAGATCGTGGCTAGATTTTGACGCGAAAGGGCGGAATGAAAAAGTGTTTATTAATCGCGGCGTTGGCGGCGTTTGCGTTTGGGGCGACGGTCGATTGCGATCGGCGTATGGTAGAAAAATCGGGCGGGTTTGCTATCTGCCCGCCGATTCGTTGGGAAGCTAAACCCGTCGGCGGTTTTAAGTATAACTTTCTTATGCAAAAGCCGCAAGAGGGTTTTGCGGCGAATATCAACTTTGCCGACGAAGAGTATAACGGATCGCTTAAAGAGTACGTCGATCTCAGCTTAGACGTACTAAAAAAGATGATTGAAGACGTAAAGATCGTCGATCGCGCGGCTTTCTCGGCAAAAAACGTTAAAGGCGAGCGGATCGTCGCGCAAAGCGTACAATACTCGTTCGACATAACGCAAACCGTCTACGTTTTTGATATGGAGAAATCAAAAAAAATGATAGTTACTTGCACGGGACTGACAAGCCTTGCAAAAACTACGCAAAAAATATGCGACGATTCGTTAAAAACCTTTGAAAAGCTTAAATGATTTAGCAATCGGTATGGGCGAGAAGTTAAATAAAAATTCGCGTATCGACGAGTTAAAAAACGAGATCGACTCGTACCGTCCGTTAAAAAAAGAGCTATTAAAAGAGTTGTGCGAATTTTATCGCATAGGATTTACCTACTCCAGCAACGCGCTAGAGGGGAACTCTTTAAGCGAGTCGGAAACAAAGATCGTTATTGAAGAGGGCATAACGATCGGCGGCAAGTCGATCAGGGAGCATAACGAAGCGCTTGGACATAGCGAAGCCTATTCGGCGCTCGAAAGGCTTGCGAAAAACGACGCGATTACGGAATCCGATATTTTGAAATTGCATAGATTGTTTTATTATCGAATAGACGAAAAAAATGCTGGTAAATACCGAAAAAGTCAAGTATATATTACGGGGACGGACTACCTGCCGCCTTCGTATAAAGAGATTCCTAAAAAAATGAAAGAGTTTATCGCGAGTATAGGCGAGCTGAAAACAAGCTTGCATCCGATTGTTTTTGCGGCGAAACTTCATATATCTATCGCGACTATTCACCCATTTACGGACGGCAATGGTCGAACGGCGCGTTTAGTTATGAACTTAGCGCTAATACAAGCGGGCTATCCGATTGCGATTATCCCTCCGATCTTACGCGGCGATTATATTTCGGCAATCAAATTGGCTAACAAAGGCGACGAACGGGCGTTTTTTGATTTTATTTCAAAGGTTGAATACGAAAGCGCCAAAGATTATTTAAGACTGCTAAAACACTACTATGGCAAATAGCGCGGCGATTATCGATCGTTTATAATCAAGTATTTTATAAATGATAAATTAAGGAGATCGGCGCGAATATACAATTGTATATTTTCGCGCTTAAATTGCGATAGTCGATTTACGATTTAATAACCGCCCCGCGAACGCCACGAGGCGATCCTTGCAAAAAGCTAACGAAATTATCGTTTCGAGAATTGCGGGCTTCGGCGCGCTTTGTGCTTGCCGTATTTTTTGCGTTCAACGACG
>JAISOU010000095.1 GCA_031275395.1 Helicobacteraceae bacterium
ATAATTGCTCTTAACCTGTGGCGTCTCCCCTTTGTAGCTGTATTTAATGCGGCGGTTACTTTCTGGCGTATTGCCAAACTCCGCTCCTACAGCTTTGCGCCAGAGGTATTTATCCTCTAAAGAGCCGCACTCTCCAAATACTGTAAAATGGAGTTTGAAATTGGACTAATAGAAGAGGATAGAGAAATTAAAGAAAGCTAGTGTTGGAGCGGTTTGGTTGGCTATTTGAAGCGTCCAATATACTGTCCCATCAATTTACAACTCGCTGGCGCTATCTGAACATAACTTAACAAACGCCCTAAATTATCCTTACAGAAATGCCAACGAACCCGCATATTGAACGGCTTAGAACGCTGTTTGATTAAATCGTTTGAAAAGTCAAAAACAGCGCTAAAACGCACGAAAAACGCAATTTGAACGCCGCTGAAAAGTGATCCAAAAGCGCCAAAAAAGTGAAAAAATGTCCCGCAATCGGCGAAAATGATCACCAATCCGCTATTCGACGCGGCTCAATTTTTCTTTTAGCAGAACCCTACCTATTATGCGCAGGTTATCAAGATCGTCGCCCTCAATGTCAATCGGCTTAAAATCCTTATTATCGCTAATCAATCGGACTGCGCCGCTCTTGGGGTTGCGCTGAACGCGCTTAACAAGCAAATCGCCCCAATACTCGGCAACGTAAATCCCTCCGTCTTTAAACCTATGCTCGTATTGCATTGGATTAAGGTATATTTTTTCGCCTGGCGTAAGCGTCGGAAGCATAGAAGCCCCCTCGACCTCGATGGTTTGCATGTGATCTTCGATGTCGACGTTTAAACTCGCGAGGACTTTGCGGCTTATACAAACTATCGCGGGCAGGGCTTCGCTGAAGTTTGTAATACCGCTCCCCGCGGCTGCCTTAACTTCGTCAAAATCCAGAACGTTAACGAGATCGTTATCTCGGTTGCGCGGCGGTTTAACGTTTGGCGCGTCGGCGTTGCTTACGTACATTGAGCCTTCGCCAAACAAAAGCCAATTGTGCGAAATGTTGAGCTTTTTCTCCAAAATAAGCGCGATCTGCGGCGATACTTTGACCTTGCCAATCTCAATATCCCTAATTTGACCGCGATTTTTGCCTATCAACTCTCCAAACTCCGCTTGCGTTAAACCCGCGCTAAGTCTAGCTTGCTTAAACCTTTCAACCATTTTTTCAACCTTTTGGTGATTTTTTTCGCCAAAACCCTTGCTTTTTGAGTTGAAATACTCTATAATTTCAACATCACTCTAAGTAAATATACCACAAGCGATCTTGTTATTTGACAACCCCTACCCCAGCACAGGACGAGGCGAATGCCCGACTGGGGCTTAAAAACGCTGAAACGCCTAAACCCTAAGTAGATGGGAGGGCGGGGAAGCCATTAGCGGCGCGGTCAAGCGGGCGTCGCTGATTTTTTGATCGCGTTTAATCCGCGATCAACGCTAGGCAGATCGCCTACGCGAAGCCGTCTCGATCTATATTGGTTGCCTTTGCAAACTCCTTTATTGTGATTGATCGGGACGGCTCCGCGCGGGCGACCGCTATACCTTATATCACAATATAGGAGACCCCATGCAAAACAAACTCGGCGAAATCAACCGCATAGCGCAAATCGCGGCGGAAAGGTTGTCGCAACTTGCTAAATGGACGCCGCTAGAGATACAAGAGTCGGCAAAAGTCCTGGAAACTATTACTTACTCGCTTAGCGCCGCGCAGGGTAAGGAAATGGACGAAACCGCTTGCCTGCACATAAATTTTGATCGCCTGACAAGCGCGATAATCGGAGCCGTCGACGTAATCGCCAAAGCGACGCGCGATATCTCTTTGGCGAGAATGGAGCTTAAGAGCGCGGCAAATCCGCTATACGCCGCCGTCGCGACGGTGGACGGCAAAAAGGATTAGAAACGGGCGTTAAAACCGACATATACGCCGCGCTTGACGCGCTTAACCAGATGTGCTCGATCGCGGAATTAACGGCGTAGCCGTAACAAAAAAGGAGATCAAATGCAAATTGAAATCAAAGCTAAGGTAATCGACCCTAACGAAGCGATATATCCGCAACTTAAACTGCAGGGCGCGGATTACAAATTGAGCGAAGGCGCTGGCGAGCTTATCGCCGAATACAACGGCAAGCGGATCGGCATATCCTACCACGACTTGCTAAACGCCGCAGTTGCCGCGATCGGCAAAGGCGATCAAAACGGCGGGTGGCAAATCGACTCCACGCCTTGCGACTGCGAAAAGGGTGAAAGCGAAAAAAGGTTTAGCGACCTTATGCACGACCTTGACAATAAGCTAGAAGGGTTGGTTACAGGTCAAAAACTCATACTTGACGCTTTAGGCGAAGAGCAAAATCGGCGGGCAAAAACTCTGCAAACCCTTGTCGAAAGCAGTAAAAAATACATCGCGTCTCTTAAGGTTATAAGGCGAGACGGGCGCGCCGTAGAGATAGCCTCCTCAGAAGACTAAGACTACGGGTCGGGACTAATCTCGCCCCTCCTTAACGAGAAAGTCAATCCATTTGTCGACGGTCGTTTTAATTTTTTGCACCTCGCCCTCAAATTTGGACTTAAGCTCGGGTGCAACTCAAAAACCAGCTCCTGCAGAACGCGCACGTTTTCGTTGGTCTGAAGAACTAGGTTCGTAAGCGCGAGAGTGCGCTTGTTAACCTGCGACCAAAGCCAATCTGTCGCTTCGTCGAGCGGATTTGAAAACGGGTAAGAGATTGGGAATCTCCACAAACCGCAAATCGTCTCTTTGGCTCATTCGTAACTCCTGTATTGTGATTTGCGAATGATACCTAATTGCGCTTAGCTAGATCGCCCCTAATATGGGCGATCAATAGTAAGCGAAACATACCGCCAAAACAAAGGAAATAAAAAATGGCAAAAAAATATAAAAGCTGGCGCGAAATGGGCAAAACGCCCGTTAACACGGGCGCGCTCGAAAGCAAGATGTACCGTAACGAGACAACGCGGAATATCGCGCTGTTTTACGGCACGTCCGCAAATTTTGCCCGCGCCCACGATCTGCATCCTTGCGTAATCGCGGAGGTCGTGCGGCGTAGGTGCAGCGGCTTATACCCCCCAATCCAAAGCGCGCAAAGCCCTGAAAATCCTTATTAAAGAGGGATTATTAGCCGATCCGCCTGCGATCGCAATCTGACAAGGAGGGCGGCGTGAGCGTAAATCAAGCGGCGATCGCCGCTCATATAAGGGCGTGGTTGCCAACGGCAATTGCGGCGATCATATTAGGCGTTAGCGATAGCGCAATACGCAAAGGCATTATTAGACGATCCAATCGCTACGCGTGGCGGGAAGCCAACGGCGGGCTTCGCGGCGGTAAAAGCGGGAAAACGTACGAAATTTTAACCGAACTTCCGCCTGACTGCTACGACGAGCTTTGCGTCCAATACGGGCGCGAATTTGAAATCGAAACGACGGAGGAAACCAATGAAGGAAATAAGCGCGGACGAAGCGTCCTCGGCGAAAGTCGGCAGGATCATCGATCGCCAACGGGAAATAATAGGGTTGAAATACGCCCGCTACGCGGAGGAATGGGCGAAAAAGAAGGGCTGGGATCCCAAAGACTTAACGGAACCGCAACTAAACGAATTACTACGCTCCTTTGCGCTCAGAGAAAACAGATCGATCAACGCTCAAGTACTGACGCTGAGCGTCCGGTCGGGTATCTGCAAAGCCATCCTAGAGCGCGCGGGCGAAACCAAAACGAAGCCGAAGGAATAATAGATGACGCAGATGGAGTGGTCAAAAATACAAGCGGCGCTGAAATTGCAATCCAATCCGTTTTAACGCAAACCCTGTCGGCGCTACCGCCGCTTGAGCTAAGAGACGGCAAACCGACGGAAAACGACAAAGCCGCATTGGTCGAAAGCTACGAAACGCTAAAGCGCGAGGGTAGGACGCTTAAAACCATACTCGGCATGTTTGCCTATCGCTACGGCTTAACGATACGCAAATCGACGCTATACGATTGGCGGACGCGCTTTGCGGACGGCGGGCTTAAAACCTTAGTCGATCGCAGAGGCGGAAACCGCAAAAACATAGACGACGAGTGCCTCGCCGCCGCCCTAAAAAATAGCGCGGGGGCGCATTACACAACCGCGCTTAAAGAGTACAAGCTCGCGCTCCGCGTTAAATATGAGGACAACCCAAAAGCGCTTACCGCTATCGCGCCTATTACGCAAAGCGGCTTTAACCGCGCCGCCAAACGCCTAATCAAAGAGGGCGGGGTCGTCTCGCTCTTACTTAGAGGCGGCAAGGATAGAGCGGTGCGCGAGCTTAGCCCCTCCGTTCCCCGCGAAAAGGTAGCGCGAGGCTACGAGTATCAGATGGACGCGACTAAGCTGGATTACGCCGTTGTTAAGACGATCAGGGTATGGGACGATACGCTTAACAGACTGACCGAAACTACAAAGGTTACAAGGGCGACGATGATCGTAATAGTCGATCACTACTCCTCCCGCTTTGTCGCGGGCTTATACGATAGCCCTAACTCATACGCCAACGTCCGTCTCCTTAAAAAAGCGATCCTGACTATGGGAGCGCCGAGAATACTGCGGATGGACAACGGCTCGGATTACAAATCCAAACACTTCCAAGACGCCGTTCGCGAGTTGGGCATTATAGCGCAGTTTGGACGCAAGTATCGCGGCGACGATAAAGGGACGGTCGAGCGGATCAACAAGACCATACAGGATTACGCTGAGGATCGACCGGGCTACTTAGGGCATAACCTAACGCAACGCGAGCTACGCGAAAAGATGGCGTGCTACAAGTCCGAAAGGTTAAGCGGCGCGGCGACCAACATTAAAAACCTGATGACGTGGGAGCAGTTTGACGCGCAGATCGACATTATAACGGACGAGATTTGCGCCAATAACGGCTATATCGCGGCGTGGGAGCAGGCGCCGGGTGAAATCAAGATTATTCCGGAGGAGGATATTAACCGCGCGCTTGGCAAACGCTACGAGCGCAGGTTTGGCAAGCAGGGCGTAACCGTAGACAAACTCTACTATCAAAGCCTCGACGCAAGACTGGCGGCTTACAGGGGTCAAATGGTCGAAGTCGTCGAAGATATAGACGACGTTAGAAGAGTCTGGTTATACGACCTCAAAACCAAAGAGCATATCGGGACGGCTACTAACGCCAAGCTCTTAGGATATACCAAAGAGGAAAAGCGAGCGATCGAGCGCGCAATCGATAAAGCCGCGAAAGCCAAAATCAGAGGCGTGGAGCGGCTAGGCGAGCAGATCGACGGCTTAAAGCCTTACGTCAAACAAGCCAACGCCCTGCTCGAACAGCGCAAGCGCGAGGCTACGATGAAAAAAGAGCAAGAAGCGCCAATCGAGGCGGCGAACGCCTCGATCGACAGGCTTACCGAGCGAATGCTTAAACTTGAGCGCAAAATAGGCTGAGCATGAAGCGGAGCTGATAAACGAAGTTATAACGCTAGTTAAAGCGCCTTAGACGCGGCTTTGATTGGCGTTTTAACGGAGTTCAAAGGCGTAAAAAAAGGCTGACGGGAAATCCCGCCAACCCAAATACTTAAAAAAAGGAACTCAACAATGAATGATAGCACAACCCCAACCTTAAAACAAGAGGTCGAGCGTTGGATCGAGTTAAATAAAGCCGATGGCGTATCGCAGGCAAGCATAGCTAGAGCTACGGGATACGCCGCTGGAGTAATCTCGCAGGTCGTAGCCGCTAAATACGCGGGCGACGCGGCGAGCGTCGAACGCAAAATCAGGCAATACATAGCCAACTACGGCGCAAAAGCCAAAACGCCCGAAATATGGATCGACACCAAGCAAACGAGAGCCGCCGCGGTAGCGGTTACCAACGCAATCGCCGAAAACCGCATGTGCGCCCTGTTTGGCGATAGCGGCGCGGGCAAGACCAGCTTTATCAGGCGCTATCTTGCGGATCGCCCCAATAACGTATATCTTGAAATCGTGCGCGGGCAGGGCACAAGGGACGTGCTTAGAGAGATTTGCGCGGGATTAAAGATACAACCTAAGCGATCCAACTACCAGACCTTTTGCGAGATATGCGCCCATATCGGCGATCGCGTGATTGTGATTGACCAAGCGGAGTTTTTGCGCTCGGACACAATGGAGATGATACGCGGCATTAACGATCGCTCGGGCGCGGCGGTTATATTGATAGGCATACATAGCTTACTTAACGTGTTGAGCGAACACGAGCATTTTCGCCGCAGAATCAAATGGAAGTGGCAGTTTCAGCCGCTTAACGACGACGAGATCGGCGCGTTGTGCGAGGCTTACGGCGTAAGCCGATCCTTTGCTCAAACCATCGCAAAGTTAGCGCAACGCAACTTTAGATCGACTACCTATCTGTTGGAAAACGCCGTAAAAATCGCAAACGGCGAACCAATCACGGAAGATCTGCTAATCGACGCTAAACAGATGCTGTTTATTTAGGGGCGCGGGATGTTTGAGTTTTTTACGGCGCAGGCGCTAAGCGCCCGCGATTTTGACAACGCGGAGACGCAGTGGGCTTACGAGGGCTTGCTTGCAAAACAAGCTATAACGACAATCTACGCCAAAAGCGGCACGGGTAAGAGCTATCTTGCTCTAGCCATAACGGGCGCAATCGCCGCCAATATGCGTATGGCGGGCTATGTCGACTATGAAAACCGAGTCGGCGAATTGGAGCGTCGCGGCGTTAATAGGCTGATTGCCGCCAACCCGCAGTTTTTTTACCTCCATAAAACCAAAATGCGAACGGGTCGGCACGACCTCTTAAGCGAGATGGCAAAACTCGCCAAAAGCGGCTATTACAGAGACGCGCTAATCGTGCTTGACGGCGCGAAACACTTTGTACGCGACGTACAAAACGATCGGCAGGCGCGCGAAATGATCTGATTCCCTCTTTGCCTACCATTCGCGTCGCCGATTCGCCAAGTAGCAGATCGAGCGTTCTTTCATTTTCGATCGTCTTTGGCGGCGCCGGCGTTTTAGCCCATTTTTCAAGCGGCGAGAGCGACATATTTTTGCCGCTATGTATGCGGGTTTCGTATATCTGCGCGACCCAAGCGTCGATGATCTGCTGGAGTTGTTCGGCGGAGTATTTAACCTCTATGATCTGCCCGTCGTTTTCTTTGGCGATCCATATTTTTTTGGCTTCCTCTTTTCCTAGCTTTTGTTCGGCTCTCCATTTTTCGATCGATTTTTGCCGATCTTCGTAACTCTTACGGGATTTAATCGCCATTTTTTCGGCTACGCTATGTCCGGAGTAGCCGCTCAGCTCCTCGAACATTTCGGAGAGCGTCCTAAACGATCGCTCTATATGCGGTTTTAAGTCGCCGCTAAACGGCGCGACGATCTTTTGGTCTATACCCAGATGCAGGCAGATCGAGTTGAAATGATTGCTTGTGTAATCGCGCCCGTTGTCGATCACGACTTGCTCGGGAACGCCCAGCCGCAAGATCGCCTTACGCAACAACCTCGCGATAGCGTAGGAGTTTGATTTTTCTTCTACGCTATAGACTACGCGGCGGCTATACACGTCGATCGCGCCCAAGATCATATATCGCTTGCCGTCGGCGCACAGCAGATCCGCCGGAGTGCCGTCCAACTCCCAGATCATATTCGCGTATTTGGCGGCTTCGCTCATTCGCCGTATGCGGGTAAAAACGAGCTTTTGGCTTTGTCCGGATTATCGGCGAAGGCGATCAGTTGCGGTTGTTCTCGTTCGAGCGCTCGCCAAAGCCTAGAGATCGCGTATTGGCTCGGAGCTTCGTTCGGGTATCTGTGTTGCAGCGATTTGGCGAGGGATTTAACCCGCAGACGCATTTTATTCCGCGAGGCGGTTACGAAGGAATGCCGCTTGTCGATCGCGCGGGAAACGTGGCGATCGGCAATCACAGGGCGCAGGCGATTAAAACGATGAGCGACGAACAGTATCGCGGCTATATCGAGGGTATGCGCGACGACTTTCCGGAGGCGTTTAGAGAATATGAGAAGCTCGCCTCTTTCGATCCGTTAAAAGCGGAGTATTTTACGCAAGAGGGCAAGCTCGACGTCAAGGCTTTCAAGAACGACGCCGCGCCGTTTAGGGAGCTTGATTTCACGATAGAAAACTTTCGCAAAGAGTTTCCGGACAATAAAACCCAAACGCCGATCGGCGAGGTTTATATTCACGATTCGCAATACAACAAAATGGGCGCGCAAGATCGCAATCGAGAAGCTTTCTTTGGACTGATAAAACCCACGCTGAATAGTCCGTTGTTTATCGTTGAGAAGGGCGGGACGAAACACTTCATCAAGCCTTTCGTTAAAGACGACGGGCGGATTATATTCCATTCGGTAGCGAAAAAGAACGATGAAGGCGGAATATATATCGCCTCGAACTATCCGATCAGAGAGGGATACGCAAAAGGGATTTTTAGGGACGGGGAAATCATTTACGCGCACGCGCGGCGACTTACAAAATCCAGCGCCCATTCACGCATGCGCGACGAAATTATACCAAATATTGAACCCAAAAACCAGCGTTTAATGGTCGTTAGGGTTTTGGACGCGAACGAGGATACGCTTAAACGCATAGCCAAACTTAGCAACGAAGGCAGATTGTTTGGCGAAAAAGAGAAAATCATCGCCAACGAAGCCAAATACTCGGAGAAGCTAAACAAACTATTTGACCCAGAGCGCGGCGTTAATTTTATCGAAAGCGAAACCGAATTAAAGAACAGATTGGGCGCGGCGGAAGAGACGCAGGCTAATCAGGCGATGATCGGGCGGCTAAACGACGCGACGCCGAACGCAATCGATCGGTATATGCGCGAGAACTCCGACGACGTCGGGACCAAAATGATGATCTATCGAAACGCTTACGCCTTTTATAACTTGCGGCAGGCGGCGAACAACTTCGATAACGCCGCGATCGATCTAAACGTAATACTGCCGCGCTCGCTCGATCGAATGAGAATCGCGGGGAAAAACGCAAAACAGAACGCCGAAGCGTTAGCCGCAGACTATATCGAAAGACTGACGAAATACGGCGGTAGAGACGTAGAGGGCGACCTTGTAACGGCGAACGATCTTAGCGCGGATATTTTAGGGTTGGCGATTAGGCGTTTTAGGGCGATGAAGGACGAAGGCGTCGTCGAATTAGGTCGGCGTATCGACGATCTGATAATCAAAGCGAAAGAGCAGCGACAACCTAGTCTATTTGAGGGCGAGATCGCGCCTATGGACAGAATAGACGCGGCGTTAGAAATATACGGCGAGAGAAACAGCGCCGCTTTGCAGGAGGCGGCGCGATTAATCAGGGAGCTGGACGCGGCGCGAAACGCGGCGAAAAGTCAAGCGCCGCAAACGCCAAGAGTCGATCGAGCCGAAAGAGTAAAAGACGATTTAGCCGCTCTCGATCCCGCCGCGCTAACAGACGAGCAGAAACTGGTTAGAGAGGTTTATCTGGGAAATCAACCCGAAACGCTGTTGAGGGGTAAAGACGAAAGCGATTTGATAACCTTTTTCGCGGGGTCAAAAAAATCGGGCGCAAGAAAAATCTTATTGCGGCACGGCGGCATTGAGGCTAAAGGCGGGCTAACGCCGCAAGAACTATTGGAGATAGGCGACGTAATCAGGAACGGCAAATTAGCGGGCGATAGTTTTACCCAAGCGGGCGATAGCGTTCGCTACGCGTATAATCTAACTCGCGACGGCGTTAATTTTAGAGTAGTAATCGAAGAAACGAACAACGGTAAAAAAGCGTTTGATTTATACAGCGACAGAAACACAATAAAAACGGAAGAGCCGAAACAAACATCCCGCCCCTCTTCCGCAACCGAAACTATACCGCAAAACGCGGCGAAAAGTCAAGAAAGCGCCCCGTCGTTACGCGCAGCCGCCGAAGCGAAAGTCGCCAATACGGAGCGATTGATCGCGGAAGGCGATTATGAAACGACGCGAGCCGATCTAAACAACGCCCGCAGAGAGTTAGAGGCGCTAACGCCCGAAGATAAGCAAGCGTTAGCGACTCGCGCCCAAATGCGAAACTATATCGAGCGGGGATACGAGCCTTTTATGTCGCGGGTTATCGACGAGCGATCGACGACCGAGCGATCGACGACGAAGCTGGACGACGGGCGAGTCGTCCGCGACGAGGAAGCGCGGGCGATAGCCAAAGAGGCGCTGGACGAAATCGACGAGACGCGCTCGCTCGTTTCCGATTACGCGGAGATAGAGCGAGCGGCGACGGACGCTAACGGCGCGATAGATTCGGCTATCGACGGATTTAGCTTGCGCAACGAGGGCGACGCCACGCTAGTCAAACCGCCGATTATGCGCGCGGACATTACCGCCGCGCAAGAGAAGATCGCTCAAAAATACGGCGGCGTATGGAACGCCAAAACTAAAGAGTTCGCGTTCTACAGCCGCGAAAACGCGAGCAAGTTTATAACGGAGTTTGCCGCCGATTGCGGCATATAAGGACACGCAATGAATTGTAATACCTTCGCGCCGATTAAAGCGCTTAACGATTTGTGGGATAACGGCATAGATCTACTATTTGATAAAGTCCTCGACGGCATAGAATGGGTTGATCGTAAAGCGGGAGGACGGATTCCGCTAGTCTTGGGCAAAGAGGTTAGAGAACTTGCTGGGACCGATAGGGTTTTTAAGATCGCGCGAGATAATATATTTAACGACGCGGCGGCGTTACGCGGAAACCTAGCTAGACTTGGCGACGATAATAAACGCGATCTGACGCGCGCGCTTGGCGGCGATATAGACCCCGCCGATCTTAGCGACGCGATAAAACCGCTATATCATAGATTGCGCGCGGCGATCGATAAAAACGCCGACGATTTAATAGCTTTGGGCGCGTTAAATGAAAAGTATCGCGTTCAGGACTATGTGAAACGATATTACGAACAATATAAAGAACGAACGAGCGCGGCGCGAAGCTATCTTTTGGGTAAATATTTTCAGCGCAAAGATATGACGCTGGACGAACGGTTGGCGTTGGGGCAGATAGAGGACGCGTCGTTTGTCGTGCCGCAGACGATTTTAGAGCAGCAGTTGCAAATACAGAAAGCCGCCGCGCTTAAAGCCTTCGCCGATAGATTTTCGTCCGATCAACCCAAAGACGGCTTTGTCCGCGTTCCTAGCGACACGGTTGGCGGGGGCGTTAAGAAATATGGCGCGTTAGCGGGCAGATATATCGACGAAAGAGCGTTTCGGTATATCAAGGAAGCGTCGCATTTACGCGCGGAGCTAAACGGCATTGAAAACGCGTGGCTCGAAGTGGTCGATCATTTGAAGGTTAATCTTACGATTAAAAATCCGGGGACGCACCTTTATAACGTTTTGTCGAATTTGCAGTTGGCGTTTTTACACGGCGACTACGCCGCGCTTGGCAAACTGCTGGTCAAAGCGACGACGGATAAAGCCGAGTTTGACGATCTGGTTAAACTCGCAAACCGCAACGGCATAAATACTTACTTGAACGAATTAGACCCGCGATCGATAGATATCGACCCGCAAACCGCGCAGCCGAGTCTTTGGAAATCGTTTTTGAAAAATGTATATATGACTAAGGGAAGCGCGACGGGCGAGTTTGCGCGGCGTATTTACGACTGGGAAGATAAGTTTTTCAAGGTCGCGCGGTTTGGCGATAAGATAGACGAGGCAAAAGAGAGGCTTGGGCGAGAGCTAACAAACGAGGAAATCCGCGATATTGCGCTGGAGGCAAACGATGCCTACGTCGATTACGACAAGCCGATGACTCCGTTTGCCCGCGCGATTGATAAGAACGGGATTTTTCCGTTCTTGAACTATACCTATAAATCTACGCCGATGGTCGCGCGGATGATTTTCAAACATCCGCTTAGATTCGCCGTTTTGCAGTTTGGGCTTTCGGCGATTGGCGGCAGTATGTTATTTAACGACGACGATGATTTGGCGCGTCCGGATTGGGCGGGGGACAAATGGAATCTGTTTGGCGCGAAAAACTATATACCAATCGGCAACGGCGCGTATCTTAACTTGGGACGAGCGTTGCCGGGTCTTAAGTTCGCCGCGCCAGAGTTTGGCGGATTTGTAACGGGCATAAGCCATATAGCGAGCGGACAATCTACGCGCGGATACGATTTAAGCGGCAAATACGACGACGCGATCGACCGAGCGACTAATATAATGTTGGAGGCAAGCCGCAATTATTTGCCGTCGATGACTTTGGGCAGATACGCGCAAGGCGCGGTCAAGATCGCGGCGGGCGCTGAGTTGAAAGAAAACGAGCCTAAAAGTATGGGGTGGTTGGCTGCGCGCGCGCTTGGCATACGAGAGTTTAATCCCGCGCGCGAAATACAGCGAAACTTGAACTCGGCGAAAAACAAATTACGCGAAGACGAAGAGGACTATAAAAACGATCGAACGCGCCTGTTGGCGGCGCGCGCCGAATATGCCGCTAAAATCAAAAAAATCGAGGAACACGCGGCGGCGGCTGGGGTGAAGATGGACGCGAACGGGCGCGCGATTGGCGGCTCGGCGAAAAAGGAGAGCGACGAGAGCTTTAGCGCGGCGACGAAAAAGCCCGTCGTATTTAAGCGGTTTAATCCGCTTAAAGATTAGTTCGCGGGCGGGATCGCGGCTTGCGTAAGCGTTAAATCCGATCCGCTTCGTCGCAAGGCGCGTCGGGAACTTTCGCCAGCGCTTGCGCAAACGCCTTTTTAGAGCCTCTTTCGGCGCGATTAAGCAGATAGGTTTCCGTGTCTATCGCCGCAATCTTTTCGGCGAGCGCGGAAGCGATTAGCTGATTGATTGACGCGCCCTCGCGCTTCGATAACTCACGCGCGGCGCGGTGTAACGAGTTTGGCAAACGTAAACTAAGCGTCATTATCTATCCTTTTTAGGTAATCTTGCGGGCGAATAACTTCAACGCCGAAGCGTTCGGCTTGGCGAAAATCCTTTGCGTTGAACGTAACTATACTTTTAGCGTTCGCGGCGACGGCAAGCTCCAAAACCAAGTCGTCTTTTGGGTCGCTTAAAATGGGTCGCCACAAATAGTAAATTTTCTGTTTATGCGCGACTTGACAAACATAATCCAAAATCGCGTCGATATCCGCGTCGCTTAAGGCTTTGTTGGGATACGATCGCTTTGCCGCGTCTTCGTATTCTAAAACTAGCGGCGTTGAAACGGCGATTTCAAATTTGCCCGACGGCAATAGGCTAAAAAGCCGAAACGACGCGCCGTTTCGCGATCGCGTAGCCGAGACAAGGACGTTGGTGTCGATAACGATCCGATCGGGCTTGTTTATCATAGCGGTATTATATACGATACTTGATAAATCCGCTATAGCCCGCGGTTAGCGTGGCGGCAAACGCTAACACATATGTTTTTTTTCGCGCGCGCGTATCTATAGTCGGGGGGGGGGGGGGGGGGGGAGGGGGCGCGATTAAATGATCAGTTGGTTCGGTTCGCGGGTTTTTTGCGGAGCGCTTTTTGGGATTTATCCGTTTTTTGGAAACGGGTAAAAAATGCCAACAAACGCAGTAGTAGAGCGGCTTTGTTGCTCGCCGCGTCAGAAAATGTGCAAACATTGTGCAAGCTTTTCGGCGGTTGGCGGGTTTTGCTCGCGTCGCGCAATTTTAGAGGGGGGGGGGGGGGCAGAACCCCGCGACCGCCGCCGCCGGTAGGGCAAAAGATTATTTTCGCGATCGGCGTTTTGTCGGTAAATGTAACGTTCCTTGCGATCGGCGCATACGCGATAGGCAAAGATCCGTTAGCCGATCTTCGCTATTTGACGAACAACGCTCGCTCCTATTAGACTATACTTTGTTATAACGACAATCGCGCTAACGGCTCTAGTCGTGTATTACGTTTTTGGTCTTTTCGCAAACGCGTTTGTAGCCGAGCGCGTAAAAAAAAGAATATTGCGATTGACGCTTGGCGACGAATTGGCGCAAAAGGTTCTAAAAGAAAGGGCTAAAAACGCGGCAAAACAAGAAAGAGAAAAATTAAAACGCGACTTTTTCTTTTGGCGGCGAAAACGCGCGGAATAGCTCGCGTTTTGGATCGTCGGCGGGTCTAATATCAAAATCAAAAAAGCGGTTTTAGCCGTTTGCAAAATAATATAAATGAAGCGCGATTTTAGAAATGCGAAAAGCCGATCGGGTTATACTGTTTGCCTTCGATCGTTAGCGTTTTTTGTTTAACAGCTCGCCCAAGCAAGATCGCGCCCGCGTTCAAAAATCTTTCGCGCTCTTCGATCGTCGCCGTAAAAAGCAGCCGATACTCCTCGCCGCTATTTAGCGCAAACTCCAAAGCCGCGTCAAAATCGCCGAAGCGATCGAAAACTTCTGGCGCGATTAAGCCTTGCGGATTGTCGATCTCAAAGCCTACGCCGCTTGCTCGTATCAAATGCCCCGCGTCGCCTAAAAAGCCGTCGCTAACGTCGATCGCGCTTGCGGCGTATTTAGCGACGATCGGCGCTAAGGCGATCGCAAGTTTTGGGCGTAAATGCGCTTTGGCAAAAGGATCGCAAAGCTCGCCTCGAAGAAGCGCCTCCAATCCTAAACGGCTTTTTCCAAGCGGCGCGGAGAGAAAAAGATAGTCGCCGATCGACGCTCCGCCGCGCGAAACAAAGCGCGTCGTCGTCCCCAAGATCGTCGCGCCAAGCTGAATAGAATCGCAGCGCGTCGTGTCGCCGCCCGTAACGGCGATTTTGAACTCCAAAAGCGCCTCGTTGATCCCGTCGTAAAGCGCCGCGAGATAGCCAAAATCAAGATCGCTAGGAAACCCGATCGATAGGTTGATCCACTTAGGAACGCCGCCGCACGCCAAAATATCGCTTACGTTGGCGATTATTAGTTTATAGCCGACGTCGCGGGGCGGAAAATGGCGTTTGAAATGGACGTTTTCGCGCATATCGTCGTTAGCGATCAATAGAAGCTCGCCGCCGATCGCCGCGCAAGCGCAGTCGTCGCCTATACCGCTCAATATCGACTCGTCGGCGCTTGTCAGCCGTTTCGCAAGCTTTTCTATAATATCAAATTCTTTTTGGGCGCTATTCATAGCCGCTAGAATGCCATTGGCGGGCTTAATTTACGCGCGATCGATACCGCCGCTTACTTTGGATATGTTAAACTTTGGCAATTAAGGAGAAAAAATGAGCGAAGAAACAAAAAAACAAAAAACCTCTCTTCCGAAACGTATGATCCTGATCGCGGCGCAAGGGGTTTTAACGATTTTTCCGCTTGTCGTTACGATCTATCTCGTCTATTGGTTTGTAACGTCGGTAGAAAGCGGCGTTCATTCTCTTTTGGCGCTTATCAATCCAAACGTTAAATATTTTCCCGGTCTTGGCATTATCGTTGGCATCGGCGTTTTGCTCGGCGTAGGCTGGCTAGTTCAAGCGTATTTTGTCCGCAAACTAATCAAGCTAGGCGACGCGATTTTGGAGCGTATTCCCGTGATCAAAACGATCTATGTCGGTTTGCGCGATTTTGTCGGTTTTATGTCGATGACAAAAAAGCAGACCGAAGGCTCGGCGGTTTTGGTAACGATCGGCGATAAGCGCTTTATCGGCTTTATTACCGATCACAACGCGGGCAAAACGCTAAACACGGGCGAAGAGGATCTGGTCGGCGTATATCTGCCGCTTGGCTATATGATCGGCGGTTACGTCGTATATGTCGATCGCAACAGCTTGACGCGCTTAACGATCAGTTCCGAAGAGGCTATGAGAATTGCGCTAACGGGCGGTATGAAAAGCGAAAAACCCGAAGAATAAAATACGGAATTATTTTTGCTTTTTAGCGACAAATTGTCGTTAGGAAGGCTGAATGCGAAGCGTAATAGCAACGTTGTTTTTAGTTTGTTCGCTTTGCGGCGAAGAGTTTGTTCGTTTGGATTTGCCGATCTCAAAGCCTTTTAACGGCGCTTTGCGCGTTCCCGCGCCGCAAAAAAAAATCTATCAAAAGATCGCCTACGACGCCTCTTTTTTAGAGCTTGCCAGAATCTATGCCAACGCGCCGATCGAATATGAACGGCTTAAAGCGGTAACTCTTGCGATGATGATGCTTGAATCGGGGCGCGGTTCGTCCGAACTAGCCAAAAAGTTTAACAACTTCGGCGGGCTTAAATACCGCCAAGAGATGGTTTCGATCGCGCAAAAGATACGCTACAAAGCCAGCGATGGCTACGACTACTACTGCGAGTTTGGTTCGATCGACGATTTTATAGTCGGTTTTTGGGCGTTTTTGGATCGCAAACCATACGAGGGGTGGCGCAAAAAAGCCTTTAGCGAAAAGGCGTTTTTGGAGTTTATCGCGCCGATTTACTGCCCGCTTAACAAAGAATATGCCGCGCAGGTTATTTCGCTTCTGCCCGAAGCGCGCGCCTTGCTCGATCGGCAAAAACGCGAAAGCTCGCGTTTTGCTATGACAAATCAAACGGAGGGCATTTAGAGCGCGTCTAGTAGCGCGATCGGAGTTTTGATAACGCGATCGGCAAAAGCGCTCTGCGTCCCGTAACCCCACGCGGCGAATATCCCTCTAATTTCAGCCGCTTTCGCCGCTTTCATATCCTTGCCACTATCGCCGACAAAAACCGCTTCGCTAGGTTTCGCTCCCAACTTTTCCAAAGCCAAAAAGAGCATATCGGGCGCGGGTTTTGGATTGACCGCGCAATCCGCGCCGATAAACGCCGAAAAGTAACGCGCCGCGCCGCTATGTTCCAACATCGCTTTGGCAAAAACGCTTGTAGAATTTGTAGCGATCGCCATTTTTACGCCGCGTTTGTTTAGCGCAAAAAGCGTTTTTTCAATCCCGTCGTATAACCTTAGATCGTTTAAGCAGATTTTTTCGTAGCGCTCTTCAAAACGTTTATGATCTTCTTTGTTTGCGTCTTCGCCGTAAAAAACCTTTGCGGATTCAAAGGTAAGCGCGTCGATTCGCTCAAAAATATCGTTTTCATCTAGCGCCGTCAAACCTTTGAATATCCGCGCATAGTTGATCGATTCCGCGATATTACGCCTGCTATCCGTTAGCGTTCCGTCCAGATCAAAAATAACCGTATCCGTCATTGTCGCGCCGTTAATTTTTCTCGTCGTACCAACCGATATTTCTGGTGATATACATAATGATCGCGAGCGCGATAAATACGACGATCGATCCGTAAAGTAACGCCATATCCTCCAACTGCAATAAAACATACAAAAACCCGTATAGAAAAACAAACGATAGCGCTACGCCCCCAACCTGTTTGGCGTTCAAATATTTAAGCGCTCCAAACTTGATATAAGAGGTTATCAGAGCAATTGTTGCAAAAGCGGCGATCAGATAAGCGAAAGCAAAATCAATAAACTCTGAAATAGAGACTAGTAGCAAGTAAAAAATAACCATAGCAAAGCCTACCAATAGATACTGTATCAGGTGAATAGGCTTTTTGCTCGCCGCCTCAAAAGCAAAAAATAGCGCAAAGGTAAGGACGATAAACAATATACAGTATTTTGTCGCTCTCTCGGCGTTTCTATAGTCGTTGATCGGACTAATAAAATATGCGAGAAGCCGCGACGATTCCGAAGGATTGGAAACGACGTTGGTTATATTCCATGTCGCGTCGAAACCGTCGTTACCGACAATCTTTTCATCGGGTAGATAACTACCGGTAAAGCTAGGATCGCGCCAATCGGAAACAATGTTAATTTTATTAACGCCCGCTAAGGGAGCAAAGCTAATAGCATTACTGCCCTTTACTTTAGCTTTTATCTTAAAACTGTTCGGCGAGTTTTTGTTAATATCCGTAGAGGCGAAAAGCGACGAACAGTCATAAGAATAAACGCATTCAAACCCTTTTAGCGCCGCTCGCGTCGTTTTGGCTTCTACCGATAGCCCGCGATCGTTCCATAGCAGATCAAACTGCGAATAGCTCTTTATGTCGACTACGCCGATTTCGATAAACGCCTCCGATAATCTCGCGCCTTCGACTAAAGCAATCTGGTCAAAAGCGCCGCTAATCGTTATATCGGCGGTAAATACGGGGACGTTAAAAATGCCTATATATCTAATCTGCGTTTTGGTTTCGATCCGCGCGTCTAATTCCGACGGAAAATACTTGGCGTAAAGCGTTTTTTCTACGATCTCTTTTTTGCCTTTGTCGTTGGTTACGATCTCCTTGACGTTATAGGGGACAAACAAAACGGGAGGCGTCGCCAAAACGTATCCGCCCCAAGAGCCTGTAATTTTGGAAACGGCTTCTTGTTTATAGTAATCTCTTCCTTCGATCGTTTCGGCGACAAACGCCTGAGGAATTAACATCAATAGGATTAGCGCCGCGATTCCGCCCGCTTTTAGCGTGTAGGCGACCGATTTGCTAAGTTTGAAGGACATTGCGCGCCTTTTATATTTTTGACAATTATAGCGCCCCGATACTTTTTAATAGCCGCTTGAAAAAGCTGAAAGCTAGTTTGGCGCGATCGCGATCAAACGTTCGCTAAAATCCGCGATACGGCGAAGTTTTACGTCCGTCATAACGAGAGCGGTATAATTGCGCAATTTTTATTCGTAAGGATTTTATCGATGCTACTAATGACGCCCGGCCCCACTCCGTCGCCGGAGTTTATCCGCCAAGCTATGGCGCTTGAGAGTATTCACCACAGAACGCCCGAGTTCGAGGCTATTTTTGGTCGCGTCCGCGATCGCCTAAAAACCTTTATGGGCGTTTGTGAAGTCGTTTTTCTCGCAAGCACGGGAACGGGCGCTATGGAAGCGGCGCTTACGCATCTGTGCGCCAAAAGAGCGTTGACGATCAACGCGGGCAAGTTCGGCGAGCGCTGGACAAAGATCGCCGCCGCCTACGGCAAAAATCCGCTGGAGCTTAAATACGAATGGAATACGCCCGCTTCGGTATCCGACGTTGAAAACGCGCTGAAAAATAACGCCGATATCGACGCGCTTTTTATTCAGATCTGCGAAAGTTCGGGCGGTTTGCGCCACCCCGTAGAGGCGATCGCGAAAGCGGCGAAGGCGATTCGCCCCGAACTTTTCGTAGTCGCGGACGGTATCACGGCGATCGGCGTAGAGAGAATCGACGCGGCAAATATAGACGCGCTTATCGGCGGTAGCCAAAAGGCGTTTATGCTCCCGCCCGGTTTAGCTACGATCGGACTTTCGGCGAACGCGGTTAAACGTATCGATACGACGGGCGGCGCGGGGTTTTATTTCAACCTTGCGACGGAGCTAAAAAACCAGCGCAAAAACACGACGGCTTGGACGGCGACCACGACGATCATTCAGGGTTTAGACGCGTTCTTTGCGCGACTCGATACGATCGGCGAAGATCGTTTTTACGCCGACGCGCTTAGACGCTTCGAGGCGGGAATCGCGGCGCTGAACGCTATCGGGGCGCGGATTTACCCTACGATTCCCGCGCCGAGTATGTTTAGCGTTTTTCACCCGCAAGCGGCGAGCATTCGCAAGCGTATGAAAAAAGAGACGCTCGTCAATGCGGCGGGCGGGCAGGACGATCTTAAAGACAGCTTAATTCGTATTAACAATATGGGTTTTGTTTCTCCGAACGAGATCGCGTGGAGCTTAAACGCGCTGGAAATCGCGCTGGATCGATCGGGCGCTAGAAAATACGACGGCGCAGCCAACAGAGCTTTTACGGAAAACTACTACAGATGATCGGCGAATACGAGATACCAAAGGGAAGCAAGCTCTTTTTCGGCGATCGGGCGCGCAAAAAGCGAGAGATCGAAAACAAAGCGGCGGCGCTCTTTGAAAAGCGCGGTTTCGAGGAGATCGCCGCGCCGCTTTTTTCGTATCATCAGGCGAACCTCAACGAAACGATCCGCTTTAGCGACGAGGATAATAACGCCGTTTTTTTACGCGCCGATTCGTCTTTGGAGGCGGTCAGGCTGATCTTAAAACGGCTTGGGCGCGCTACGGAACACCGCAAATGGTTTTACATTCAGCCCGTTTTTCGCTATCCGACGCGGGAGATCCACCAGATCGGCGCGGAGGCGATCGGACAAAGCGATCTAAAAGCTATGATTTCGCTTTGCGGCGAGATTTTGGACGCGGTAGGATTGCGCGGCGCGACGCTTCAGGCGGGGTCGATCGCGCTTCTAAACGCTTTGCAAAAACTACTCGGAATCGATCGCGAGGTTTTAATCCGCCACGAACTGCACAAGTTGCTTGAAAGAGATGAAAAGTGGCTTAAACCGCTTGCGGAGCTGTGCGATCCAAAGCGCCTTGACGAGGTTTTGGCGATCGTTCCAAACGAATTAAAACCGCACTTAAAGGCGATGGGCGAATTAGCGCGGGGACGAGATCGCGTGGCGCTTTCGCCGCTTTTTTACGCGGATATGGCGTATTACGACGATCTCTACTTTCGCTTCTTATTAAACGGCAAACAGATCGCTATGGGCGGCGGCTACGAAAGCGGCGAGGGCAGAGCGGTAGGATTCGCGATCTATACCGACGAACTTATCGACTTTTAACGGCGCAAAACCGCCTTAATCGTCTAAGATTCGAGCCGATAGCTAAACTGCGCCGCAAGATCAAGTTTGGGCGATTTGGTTCCGTTAAAATTACGAACGAAACGATCCGTTTCGCGCAACATTTCGGCGGCGCTTAAAAGCTCTTTCAACTCTTCGTCGTTAGTCGCTCTTTGCAAACGGTTTTCTATGCTTGCTCTACATAGTCGCGCTTCGCTACGCAAAGAGGCTAAAGCGTATGCAAGCCGCGCCCTGCGATAGGCGATCTTTGCCTCTGAAAAACTCATCGCGCCCCTTTTTGCCAAATAGATAAAATCTCGTCGGCGGCTTCTTGCGCGCTATCTCTATTGATCGTTTCCGCTTCGTTTCTAATAAAGCTCGCTATCTCTTCAAGCGACTCGATTTCGCCGCCTATCAAACGCGCTTCGCCGGAGGTTATTAAACCTTTTTCAAAGCGACTAAACAGCGCAAAATAACGATCGTTAATAAAATTGGCGATCTCTTGCAACACGATCTTTCGAGAACGCAAAAGCGTCATTTTTACCCCTTGCGAAGTAAAAAGCAAACCCCGTTCCGCTTAATAAATCTTAACGCGCGTTATTGATCTCTTTTGAAGTCGTCTTCGATACGGACGATATCGTCTTCGCCGAGATAGTCGCCTACCTGCGCTTCTATGATTACGAGATCGATCTTGCCCTGATTTTCAAGACGGTGCGCGCAACCGGCGTGAATGTAGATCGATTCGTTCGCGTTGATCTGGCATACTTTATCTTCGAGCGTAACGATCGCCGCGCCGCTAACGACGATCCAATGCTCGTTACGGCGGAAGTGTTTTTGTAGCGATAATCTTTTGCCCGCTTTGACGACAATGCGTTTAATCTTAAAGCGATCGCCCGTATCCAAAATCTCGTAAGTTCCCCAAGGGCGGTGGGCTATAGAATGGACTTTTGGCAACTCGCTGCCTTGCGCTTTTAACGCCTTAACGACTTCGCGCGCCTTTTGCCCGCTTCCCTTTTTAGCGATCAGCAGCGCGTCGGAAGCGTCGATCGCCATTATATCTTCGCAATCGATCAGCGAGATTTGCCGCGAAGAGCCGATCACAAGATTATTTTTGGAATCGATATAGATCGCTTTGCCCGCGTTGCCCAGATCGTCTTTAGGCAACTCGTTATACAAGCTTTCAAAACTGCCCATATCAGACCACTTTGCGGCGCACGAAACGACGCGAATATTTTTGGCTTTTTCCATCACGGCGTAATCGACGCTAATTTCGTCGATCGCGCTCATCTTTTCGCGGCTGATTCTAACCGTCTTTTCGTCGATCTTAGCCGTTTCAAACGCGGCTTTGATCTGCTCCAAAAGTTTTGGCGCGTGTTCTGCCAGCGCTTGCAAATAAGCGCCCGCCGTAAAACAGAACATTCCGCTATTCCAATAGACCTCGTCGCGCGCGATAAGCTCTTGGGCTTGTTCGCGGTTTGGCTTTTCTTTGAACGCCTTGACGATATTTCCCCGCGCCTCGATATATCCGTAGCCGGTTTCGGGATAGGTCGGCTTGATTCCAAAGGCGACCAGATAGCCTTCGAGAGCCTCTTTTTGCGCGGCTTTGATCGCCTCGACATACCTTCCGTCTTGATCGTCGATAAGGTGATCGCTCGGGACGACCAAAAGCGGCTCGTCCTGCGACGAGCATAGCGCGGCAAGGGCGATCGCGGGCGCGGTGTTGCGTCCGACGGGTTCGATCAAAACGCGATCGGCTTCAAAACCGATCGCCTCTAACTGATCGAGCGCCAAAAAGTAATGCTCCGTATTACAGACGATCAGCGTTTTTTCGCAAAGCGGCACGTTGCGTTTGACCGTTCTTTGAAAGAGCGAATCGCCCTCGAAAAGCGAAGCGAACTGCTTGGGCATTAGCTCGCGGCTAATAGGAAAAAGGCGCGTCCCCGATCCGCCGCATAAAATAACCGCCGTCATCGATTGTCCTTAAAGTTGATGGCGCGATTTTACAAAAATCGTTCGCATAACATTTAATTTTGCAAATATTTTATTAACGTTTTAGCCCCCTCTTGTTACTATTCTACGATTAAAACCCCCGCAAAAAGGCGTATGATGGATTACCGCTCGCTTGCCGATCGTTACGGAACTCCTCTGTATATTTACGATTTTGACTATATGGCGAGCCAATACAATGCGCTAAAAGGGGCGTTCGAGGGCAAAAAGTCGTTGATCGCCTTCGCGCTGAAGGCTAATTCAAACCTTAGCGTGATCGCGCATTTTGCCGCGTTAGGAGCGGGCGCGGACTGCGTGAGCTTTGGCGAGATCAAACGCGCTCTGATCGCGGGCGTTCCAAAATACAAAATTATCTTTAGCGGCGTAGGCAAGCGCGACGACGAGATTTTGGGCGCGCTCAAAGAGGATATTTTATTTATCAACGTCGAGAGCGAAGCGGAGCTTATGCGCGTCGAGGCGATCGCCAAAGAGTTGGGCAAACCCGCGCGAATTAGTATCAGGATTAATCCCGAAATCGACGCAAAGACCCACCCATACATATCGACGGGTTTGCGAGAACACAAGTTTGGAGTGGATCAGGAGAGCGCGAAAAAACTCTATATCCACGCCAAAAACTCCCCGTTTTTAGAGCCGATCGGCGCTCATTTTCATATCGGAAGCCAGCTAACCGAACTAGAGCCGATAAAACAAGCCGCGCAAAAAGTCGCCGAGCTTGTCAGATCGCTTGTCGCGCTGGAAATCGATCTGAAGTTTTTCGACGTTGGCGGCGGGATCGGCGTGGTCTATAAAAATGAAAAAACGATCGATCTAAAAGAGTACGCAAGCGCTATTTTTGGCGCTATTAAAGATCTTGACTTGACGATCGTATGCGAAATCGGGCGTTTTTTGGTAGCTAACGCGGGAAGGTTTCTTACTAAAGTCTTGTATGAAAAAGATACGGGGAAAAAGCGTTTTGTCGTGGTTGACGGCGCTATGAACGATCTGATTCGCCCCGCGCTCTACAACGCCTACCACGCCGTAGAGGCGATTGGTTGCGAAGGCGAAACAAGTTTGTGCGATATTGTAGGGCCTATCTGCGAAAGCTCCGATTTTTTCGCCAAAAACGTCGCTTTGCCGCCGACAAAACATAACGATCTGTTGCTAGTCAATACCGCGGGCGCTTACGGATTTGTTTTGAGCAGCAACTACAATACAAGGCGGCGTTCGGCGGAAATCGCCATACAAAACGGAGTCGATCGATTGATTCGAGAGCGCGAAACCTACGAGGATATTTTTGCGAGCGAACTGAAGCTGTTAGAAACGACGCGATGAGTTTAGAGGAACTAAGAAAGCGAATCGACGCGATCGACGACAAACTTTGGGAGCTTTTAGAGGCGCGAATGGGTCTTGTCCAAGAGATCGGCGAGATCAAGAAAAAAGAGCGCCTAACGATCTATCGCCCCGCGAGAGAAAAAGAGATTTTGTCGAGGTTAAGCGTCCGCAAAGGGCGTCTTTCAAAAAGCGCGATCGAGGCGATCTTTTTAGAGATTTTCGCCGCTTCGAGAACGCTAGAGTTTGCCGAGCGCATAGCCTTTTTAGGTCCTGTAGGTAGCTTTACGCACCAAGCGGCGGAGAGCCGATTTGGCGCAAACGGCGACTATCTTTCTATGCAGTCGATCGGCGCGGTTTTTGACGCGGCGGAATCCAAACGGGCAAAATACGGCGTAACGCCGATCTACAACAATACAAGCGGGCTTGTGGGCGAAGCGATAGATCGCCTTGAAAAAAGCCCGCTTTTGATCGTAGGCGATATGGAGCTTGCGATTCACCACTGCTTTGCTACAAAAGCCCAAAGCCTCAACGCGATCGATAAGATCTATTCCAAAGACGCGGCGTTTGGGCAGTGCGGGGCGTTTTTGCAGGGACACGCCTTAGACGGGCGCGTTGAGATGATCCCGATCGAAAGCACCGCCAAAGCGGCGCGGCTTGCAAGCGAGGACGAAAAAAGCGCGGCGATCTGCTCGCATATCGCGGCAAAACTTTACAATCTGCCCGTGATGTTTGACAATATCGAGGATACGGGCGAAAACACGACGCGCTTCGCTATTCTAAGCGATTTTGAAAACCCTTCTAGCGGTCATGACAAAACGACGATCATCGCGCAAACGCCTAATAAACCGGGCGCTCTTTTTGCTTTATTAAAGGCGTTTAAGGACGCGAATATCAATCTGGCGCAGTTAGAGTCGCTCCCTTCAAAAGGCGATAGAAGCTCGTCGCGTTTTTTTATCGATTTCGAGGGGCATAAAGAGGATCCGAAAGTCGCCGAAACCTTATCTAAAATTAAAAACTATAAACTGCATGGAAGCTATGCAAGGAGCTAAGAAAAATGCGATTTAGAAAAGAGTTAGAAAAGATCAAAACCTACGAAGCGGGTAAGCCGATTGAGTTAATCGCCAGAGATTACGGCGTCGCCGAAAACGAGATTATAAAACTTGCCAGCAACGAAAATCCTTTCGGCGCAAGCCCTAAGGTCGTAGCTAAAGTCGCTTCGCTCGCTTCGCGAATCAGCCGTTATCCAGACGATAGCTATTTTGTCTTGAAAAAGGCTTTAGCCGAACGCTTCACGGTCGAATCAAAAAACGTTATTATCGGTAGCGGAAGCGATCAGATTTTTGAGTTTATAAGCCACGCGCTAATCGATCGCGGCGATCTTGTGTTACAAAATAGAATCACATTTGCGATGTACGCGATCTATACGGCTCAGACGGGAGGCGAAACGGTTGTCGTCGATAGCGATCGCCACGATCTAAAAGCCTTTGAGGCGCATTTAGATAAAAAGCCGAAAATTATCTATCTCTGCACGCCTAGCAATCCTTACGGCGACGCGCTTTTTAGCGAAGATATTTTCGAGTTTCTAAAAAAAGTCGATCCGCAAACGCTAGTCGTTATCGACGCGGCGTATATGGAATACGCGGCGTTTAAAGATCCGCGAAAATATATCGACCCAAAAGAGTTAATCGACAAGTTTCCAAACGCGATCTATACGGGGACGTTTTCAAAGGCGTACGGACTTGGCGGTATGCGCGTAGGATACGGGATTGGCGAAGAGAGTTTGATTAAAGAGCTTCATAAACTCCGCGCCCCGTTTAATATAACGACCCTTTCTTTAGCCGCCGCCGCGATCGCGCTGGAGGATCGCGAGTTTGTAAAAAAGAGCGTAGAGCATAATTTTAAAGAGATGAAGCGCTACGAGAAGTTCGCCGTTCAAAACGGATTAAAATACGAGCCGAGCTACACCAATTTTATCGCGCTATTTTTCGGTCAAAACGAGAGCGCCAGCGATATAGCCGACGCTTTACTAAAAAAAGGTATGATTGTCCGCGATCTGAAAAGCTATCATCTTAACGCGATTCGCGTTACGATCGGGCTAACGGCTGAAAACGATCGCTTTTTTGAGCTTTTCCAAGAATTGCGGAGGTAAAGCGTGGATATTAAAGCCCTCGTCGAACAACTAAGCGCGCTGACAAAGCGTTTCAACGCGAAACAAAAGGCTACGATTATCGCCGCGCTGATCGGCGTTATCGCGCTGATCGCCTTTTTGATCGTCTTTGCAAGCCCCAGAAATTACGACGACGGCTATCGCGCTCTATTTCGCGATCTTAGCGCCAAAGACGCGGGGCTTGTCGTTCAACAGCTAGAAACGCAGGACGTTAAGTTTAAGATTCCGGAAGAGGGCGTGATCGCCGTCCCGAAAGAGCAGGTTAATCGCGTTCGGTTAAACCTAGCTTCGCAGGGGTTGCCGCGCGACGGCAGACCCGGCTTCGAGCTGTTCGACACGCAAGATTTCGGCGCGACGGATTTCGATCAGCAGGTCAAGCTGTTGCGCGCGCTGGAGGGCGAATTAAGCTCCACGATCGAGAGCTTGGAGAGCGTGCGAAGCGCGAAGGTTCATATCGCTATGCCCAAAGAGAGCGTTTTTGTCAGCAAAGAGATTCCGCCGACGGCTTCCGTAGTCGTGGCGATGAAAGACGGAATGCAGACTAGCCGCCAACAGATCTTGGGCGTTAAACACCTTGTCGCCTCCGCCGTGCCGAAACTGACGGTTGAAAACGTGCGGATCGTCAATGAGGACGGTATTCCGCTAGGCGAAGAGGACGCGCTGACGACCGCGGGCGAAACGGCTAGGGCGCAGCTTCGATACAAGCGCGATTACGAGCAGGTTTATGAAAACAAGATCGTTCAAATGCTGGCGCAATTTTTGGGCGGAAGCGAGAAAGCCGTCGCGCGCGTAACGATCGACTTTGATTTTTCGCAGAGAAACTCTGTCCAAGAGGTATTCGACCCAAATAACGTGCCGCGTTCCGAGCAGAGTATGGAGTATAAGCGCGAAGGAACTCGTCCGCGCGAGATCGGCGGCGTTCCGGGCGCGGTGTCCAACATAGGTCCCGTGCAAGGCTTGGAAGACGATCGTCTGCGCGACAAAGAGCAGAGGAGCGAAAACACAATCAATTATGAAATATCCAAAAAGACAAGCGAAATTAAGGGCGAGTTCGCCACGATCAACCGCGTTACCGCCGCCGTAGCGGTCGATGGGCGTTATAAAACTCCCAAAGGCGACGGCGCGGGCGACGGCGAATTGGAATACGTGCCTTTAACCTCGGAGGAGCTTGCGGCGATTGAAAATCTTGTTAAACAGGCAATCGGCTTTAATCCCGAGCGCAAAGACGAGGTAACGGTAAGCGCCTTTGAGTTTAGAGCGGGAATCACGCCTACAAGTTCCGCGCCGCTAAAGTGGCTCGAAAAATACTTTGATCCGATCTATCCCGCGCTAAAATATCTCCTTGCGGCGATCTTGCTCTTCGTTTTTTACAAAAAGGTCATCAAGCCCTTTATCGATCGTATGATGGAGATTCCGATCGCGGAGGAGGAGCCGCCAAAGCATATCGAGTTTGAAGAGGACGAAGAGGAAGAGGATTCCGATCGCGCAAACGAGCTTAAAAAGCGCATAGAACAACAGCTAGGCGCGGGCGCGGGCGCGGACGAAGAAAAGCTAAAATACGACGTGTTATTAGAGCGTTTGCGAACCGCTTGCGACGAAAAACCAAAAGACGTGGCGACGCTGATCGGCAGTCTTTTGAACGACGAGATCTCAAGAGCCAGTCGGAACGCTAAGGAGAAACTATGACGCTACCGCCGCATTTACAATCGTTATTTGAAGAGATGTCTATGGCGGAAAAGACGGCCGTGTTTTTGATGCAGATGGGCGAGGACGTTACCGCGCAGGTCTTTACGCATATGGACGTCGATACGATCACGGAAATATCTAAATATATCGCGCTTTCCAAAAACGTAGATAAGCAGATCGGTATGGCGGTTTTAGAGGAGTTTTACGCGATCTTTCAGTCCAACCAGTATATCAACACCGGCGGTATGGAATACGCCAAAGAGATTTTATATAAAGCGCTTGGCCCCGAAGAGGCGCGAAAGGTGCTTGAAAAACTTGCGAAATCTATGCAATCGGGGCAAAACTTTGGTTATCTTAGCAAGATCAAGCCGCCGCAACTATCCGATTTTATTATCAACGAACACCCGCAGGCGATCGCGTTAATTTTAGCGCATATGGACGCGAGCGCGGCGGCCGAAACGTTAAATCTCTTTCCCGACGATTTACGCGGAGAGGTTTCTATGCGAATGGCGAATTTGGGCGATATATCTCCCGCGATTATCAAGCAGGTTTCCACGGTTTTAGAAAGCAAATTGGAGGCGCTCACGAGTTACAAAGTCGAAGTTGGCGGCCCTCGCGCCGTCGCGGATATTTTCAATCGTTTAGGCGCGAAGGCAAGCAAAGCCACTCTCGCGTATATCGAACAGGTCGACGAGGCGCTGGCGACCTCGATCAAAGAGATGATGTTTACCTTCGAGGATATTATCAAGCTAGATAACCACGCGGTTCGAGAGATATTGCGCAACGTCGATAAAAAAGAGCTTACGCTGGCTCTTAAAACCGCCTCCGATCCGCTTAAAGATAAGTTTTTCTCCAATATGTCGCAGCGGGCGGCGGATACGATGCGCGAAGAGCTTCAATATCTCGGCGCGGTCAAGGTGCGCGAAGTCGAAGCGGCGCAACGCAAGATCGTAGATAGCGTTCAACAGCTCGCCGAACAGGGCGTGATCGAGATGGGCGGCGAGGAAGAGGTGATCGAGTAAATGGAAATTATTATCTCGCCCGATCGAATCGACGCGCACAAGATCGCTAAATATGAGTTTAAGAACTTTGAAAGCGCGCCTACGCCCGCAAAAGCGCCCGTTTTGGCTCCTCCGATCGCGGCGCCGCAAGGGGATAACGCGCTTGCGGCGGAAAAAGAGACGCTCGCGGATATTAGCGCCAAGCAAGCCGTCGAAAACGATCTTGTAACAAATCTGATTAAAAAGGTCGAAACCTTTGCGGATAACGTCGCGCAGTTGCAATTACGCCTAGAAAAGCAAGAAAGCGAGTTTGAACAAAGGATCGAAACCGAAAAACGGCGCGCCTTTGAAGACGGCAAAAGAGAGGGCGAAGAGGCGGCTACGGCGCGGCTTACAAGCGACGTAGAACAAAAGAAGGCGCAGTTGATCGAATCGCTGATCAAACTTGACGCGGCGTTAAAAGAGTTTGGCGAACACGGCGTTTCGCTAGAAAAGGAGCTTTCTAGTATCGCGGTAGAGATCGCGAGAGAGGTTATAGCGATCGAGGTTGGCGAAAACTCCTCTAAGATCGCTCTGGCGCTAGCTTCGTCGCTCTTAAACGACATTAAAGACGCGCTTAAAATCGTTATAAAGGTCAATCCAGCCGATCTAGCCGCTTTGAAAGAGGCGTTCAAAGAGGACGCAAAGATCGCGATCGAACCGGATCGCGCCGTCGCGCTTGGCGGCGTCGTGATCCATAGCGACGCGGGCAATATCGACGCGGAGCTTCCGCATAGATTCGCGGCGATCAGGAAAAGCGTTTTAGGAGGCGGGGAGTGAAGCCGATCAAAGAGCAAACCCTAGCCGAATTAAACGAAACCTGTAGTTTGATTCGAGCGCGCATTATCGACGTCGTGAGCCGAAACGGCGGGCATTTAACTAGCTCGCTCGGCGCGGTGGAGTTGATTGTCGCTATGCACCGCGTCTTTGATTCGTCTAGCGACCCGTTTATCTTCGACGTTTCTCACCAAGCCTACGCGCATAAACTTTTAACCGATCGTTGGGACTCCTTTGAAACGCTCCGCTCTTTTGGCGGCGTTAGCGGATTTACAAAACCCAGCGAAAGCTCGTTCGATTATTTCGCGGCGGGACATAGCTCCACAAGCGTCAGTTTGTCCGTAGGCGCGGCGAAGGCGATCGCGCTGAAAAACGAAAAACGGACGCCCGTAGCGCTGATAGGCGACGGCGCTTTAAGCGCGGGAATGGTTTATGAAGCGATGAACGAGCTAGGCGATCGCAAATATCCGATCGTCATAGTGATCAACGATAACGAGATGAGCATAGCAAAGCCGATCGGCGCGATTAGCCTTTCGCTCTCTAGGGCGATCGCCGCGCCTTGGTTTCAAAAGCTCAAATCGATGATCGATAGCGCGATTGGCGGCAACGAAACCTTTCAATACTTGGCGAAGCGTTTTGAGGAGAGTTTGCGGCTGATCACGCCGGGCATCTTATTTGAAGAGTTGGGTTTGGATTACATCGGCCCCGTTAACGGACACGATCTAAGCTCTTTAATCCCCGTTTTAACCCGCGCCAAAGAGATGAAAAAGCCCGTCGTCGTCCATACCCGCACGATCAAGGGCAAAGGCTACGACATCGCGCAGGGCAAAGAGGAGCGTTGGCACGGCGTAGGTCCCTTTGACAAAGAGAGCGGCAAAGCGCTAAAAAGCGGCGGCGATAAGAGCGCTACGGAGATTTTTTCGCGAGCGCTTTTGGAGCTTGCCCGCAAGGACGAAACAATCGCGGGCGTTACCGCCGCAATGCCAAACGGAACGGGACTAGACAAACTCATCGACGAGTTTCCGGAGCGCTTTTGGGACGTGGCGATCGCCGAACAACATGCCGTAACTAGTTGCGCGGCGTTGGCAAAGGAGGGCTTTAAGCCTTTTTGCGCGATCTACTCGACGTTTCTGCAACGCGGATTCGATCAAATTATTCACGACGCGGCGATTAGCGCTATGCCCGTAATTTTCGCTATCGATCGCGCCGGTATCGTCGGCGAGGACGGCGCGACTCATCAAGGCGCGTTTGACGTAGGCTTTTTGCGCCTGATCCCAAATATGGTAGTTTTCGCTCCTAGGGACGAGGCGAGCCTGATCGACGCGGTTAGTTTCGCCGCCAATCTTGGCAAACCGTGCGCTTTTCGCTACCCGCGAGGATCGTTTGAGCCGCACAAGATCGCGCCGTTTGAACCGTTCAAATTGGGCAGAGCGCAATGGCTAAAACGCGGCGTAAATCTACTGCTGATCGGCTACGGAAACGGCGCGGCAAAAGCGCTGGCGGCGAGCGAGATTTTGCTAAAAAACGGACTTAAAGCGGGCGTTTTGGATCTGCGTTTCGTTAAGCCGATCGATAAAGAGGCGTTAAAGATCGCCGCGGAAAGTTACAATCGCTTTGCCGTTATTAGCGATTCTTCCATAACGGGCGGCGTTAGCTCCGCGATTGTCGAAGCGCTGATCGAGATTGGCTCTTTATCGGTTAAAATAGAGCGTTTTGAACTGCCGGACATTTTTTTGCCTCACGGAGACACGAGGCGCGTGGAGGAAAGTTTGAATCTAAACGTAGAGCGGATCGCGCATAAGCTGTTAAATGGCTAACGGGTCAAAAGAAGCCGAAATACTACAAGAGATCGAGCAGATCGACAAACGCGCTTTTTGGGATAGCGCATTATTCAAAAAGCTCTTTGTGTCGATCGCGCTGATCGCGCTGTTGATCTTCTCTTTTTGGGGCGCGGCGAGGGAGCGAAGTTTCGACTATCTTTTCGCGCCGCTCGATCAAAAAGCCGAAGAGTATTTAGAACGGACGCTTATAAAAACCGCTTTCACCTACGCGAGCGTTCGCGCCGCTCACGCCGTCGTATCGCTTTTCAAGGGGACGCAAGTGCATCCGCCGTTTGCGACGATAAGCGTGGGCGAGCTACTTTCGCCGGTTTTGGATATGATCGAGAAACTTTCCGACGCGCTTATGGTCGCGATCGCCTCTTTGGGCGCGCAAAGGATTATAATGGAGATCGGCGGCTTTATCGGCTTGTCGTTCTTTGTGTCGGCGGGTTCGGTTTTGCTTTTGGCGGGCGTGTGGATTACGAAGTTTAAGCCGCTTCTGTTTTCTTGTGGGGCGCGGCTTGTCGTTTTTGGTTTGGCGGCGCGGCTTATGATCCCTTTGATCGCCTGCGGCGCTTCGATCGCGAGCGAAACTTTGTTGCAAAACAAATACGAGGAGGCGATTTCTGGTATGGAAGTCCAAAGAGGCGCTTTTAGCGAAAGCGTCTTGCCGTCCGACGGATCGGGCTTTATGGATAAGGTTAAAAAATGGGCGAGCTTAGACGCGCTTTCGGCGCGAATCGACGCTCTAAAAAACGTTGCGGAAGAGCTGACGAAAAACTTTATTGCGCTCTTTACGCTTTTTGTTTTTGAAACGATCGTTTTTCCGATCGCTTCGTTATGGATTCTTTTACGCATATTTTATGCGTTCATTCCACTAAATAAGGATTAAAATGCACGCTCCTGAAGCTATGCAAATTCTTTTAGAAAAAGCGCTTGGATTTTTAGAGAAATCCAAAGAGTCCGATTGGGCGGAAACGCCTTTAGAGGATCAGAAAAAAATGATTCGCGCCGCGATCGAGGCGCTTAAAAATAACCAGCCGATCGACAAGGGAGCGCTTAAAGCGGAATTCGCGCCGATCGGCTCTTTACAGGAAACCGCCGTTAGCAACCGTTGGGGCGAAGAGTATATCGGACTTGCCGAAGAGTTTGAAGAACTGATCGAGCTTGTCTGATCGCAAAGTTGTTTCGGCAAAAGAAAGAACGACGCAAAAGGGTAAAGTTTTATTTTTTACTTGCGCGTTTTTATCGTTGCCGATATTCAAGCTATACGCTATAGAATGTCGTTTCGCCAGAATTGATCTCTCAAAAACGCCTATTTACAGCGATCAATATCGGTATAGAAACGCGCCTATCTAGGACGATTAGCGCTACGGTCTATAGCGCCGATCTTTATGAAATCGGCTACGAAAAAAGCGTTAGCGGCGACGCGAGCGGCGTTAAGATCGGTTACGAGCGTTTTGGCGATTACGGTTTGCGTACCGTAAGAGTCAATCTTATCTATCATATCGCGGGCGGTAAAAGCGAGCTTAAAATCGCGCCCGAAATCGGATTAAGTTTATTTACGTATCTTTCTTTAAGCTACGGCTACGGTTTTCATATAGCCAAAGATAAGATAGACAAAATAGACGCTCATAGGTTTGCGTTTCGTATCAATATTTATTTGGCGCTAAGTAGCGCGTTAGATTGTTTTCTTTTAGATATTCCAATGCGTTGCAACGACCCAATTCGCACGTTTTTTTAGCGTCTTGCGTAGCTTTTTCATAATCCGTTAGATTAAAATAGATAAGCCCGCGATTATTATAGGCGCCGATATAGTTCGGATCTATTTTTATTGTTTGACCGTAATCGGCGATCGCTTTATTTGCGTAACCCAGATGGTTATAAGCGCCCGCGCGGTTATAATAAGCGTCCGCGTAGTTTGGGTCAAGTTTAATCGCTCTAGTATAATCGGCGATCGCTTTTTGATAATCGCCTAAATTGCGATGAGCGTTCCCGCGCATATAGTAAATATAGGCATTTTTAGGATATTCTTTGATAACGATCGAAAATTGTTTGATCGCCTCTTGGATATTTCCGCTTTCATAAGCGTATATGCCTTGCCTAAACGCGCTTGGAGCGGCGCAAGCAAATAAAAAGGCGCAAAATAAAACGATCAAAATACGCGCCATCGTATCCTTTCAAAATAAACCGCGAGCGTTATTTAGACGGACCGTTCCGCTTTCTATCCTCGCGATCATAGCGCTACATCGCGTTTTGTCATTCTAGCGACGAAGCGCAAACGGCCAAAGCCGCGCTTTATCCGTTCGATTCGGGCGATTGCGACGGCGTTCAAAATAAACGCGCCCGCTTAAATAGATCGTATTTCTATCGGCGGAAGCTACGGGGCAAACGGCTAGCTTTGCGCCGCTCTTATTGATAGGTTGGGCTATTTTTTGTATAATAGGACATTTATGTCAAAGGCTTGATCAATGCGTTTGAGTTTAGCTTTTGCGCTACTTCTTGTTTCGGTTTGCGCAGCCGAAGAATCCGTCGAAAAGGTCGATCCCAAAGAGGCGATCGAACAATACACCAATCAGATTGGCGTTAATCCTAAAGCCGCCGAACCGTTTGTTAATCGCGCTTTTATCTACCTTGAGATTGGCGAAAGCAAAAAGGCGATCGTCGATTTCACCCACGCGATTCTAAACGATCCAAATCTGGCGAACGCTTATAGCGGGCGCGCTTTAGCCTACTCGAAAGAAAACGACCGACAAAGAGCGATCGCCGATTATACAAAGGCTATAGAGCTTGGCGGGGACGCTACGGCGCTTCGCGTGGCGCGGGCGAACGAATATGCGCTTTTGGGCGATAGCGCTTTGGCGATAGCGGACTACTCGGAGGCGATCAAAAGCGACGAAAACGACTATGCGTCGCACGTTGCGCGCGGTAAGGCGCTTATTGGCGACGGTAAAACGCAGTCGGCGATCCGCGATTTTACCCGCGCTTTGCATATTAAGCCCGATTTGGCGGAAGTCTATTTCTTACGCGGCAACGCCTACGGCAAGTTAGGAGAAACCGAAAAAGCGATCGCCGATTATACAAACGGCGTTAAATACGACGGAAGCAAAGGGTCGTTTGCGCATCTTTCTCACGCCGTCGCTTCCCAAAAAATGGGCGACGATAAAAAGGCTCTTGAAAACTACGATCTCGCCTGTGCGTCCGATCCTAACGATTCGCTTCTTATCTTTTTACGCGCAATGACCTATTATCGGTTGGGCGAAGAGGCGCGGGCGATCGCCGATTACGACAAGACGATCGAAATCGATCCGAATCATCTAGGCGCATATTTTAATAGAGCGGCAATCTACTTTAGCCGCGAGGAGTATGAAAAGGCGATCGCTGATTTTTCGCGGGCGATCAAGCTCGATCCCGAACCCGCGCAATCCTATTTTATGCGCGCCGAATCTTATATGAAGCTAAAAGATACTAAAAGCGCTCTCGCCGATTACAATTTAGCGGTTAAGAGCGATCCAAATCACGCGAGCGCTTATTACGGACGCGGACTAATTACGGCGCAAAGCGGCAATTTGGACGGAGCGATCGCGGATTTTTCAAAGACGATCGCGCTTGCGCCAAAAGACGCGAGAGCCTATTACGAACGCGGATCGGCGCTAACAAAAAGCGGCTATCATCAAAGCGCGATCGCCGATTTAACGCAGTCGCTAAGGCTAAATCCAAATTCGCCCAACGCATATTTAGCGCGCGGATCGGCTCGTCTGAACGCGGGCTTTGCAAAAGACGCGATCGCCGACTATTCTCAGGCGATAGGGCTTAGTCCAACGTTAAAAAAGGCGTTGATCGGTCGCGGTTTTTCTTATATTCGTTTCGGCGATTATCAAAAGGCGATCAAAGATTTTTCTGATTATATTAAAAATACTCCGAACAACGCCGACGCATTTTACGGGCGCGGTTTGGCGCATTTGCGATCGGGCGCGTATCAAAACGCGATCGCCGATTTCGATCGAGCGCTTTCGCTTAACCGCAACCACGCTTTGGCGTTAAGCGCGCGCGGTTTGACTTACGCGGAGCAAAAAAATACTCAAAAGGCACTCGCCGATTTTAGGCGCTCTATAGCGATCGATCCAAATTTAGCGGAAACGTATCGCGCTAGAGGCTCCGTATATCTTAAACAAGGTAGCCGCATAAACGCGATCGCCGATTTTGATCGGGCGATCAAGCTCGATCCAAAGTACGCGCCAACCTATGTGGATAGAGCCGACGCGCGCGCAAAAACGGGCGATACAAAAAGGGCGCTCGCCGACTATGAGCAGGCGTTAAAGCTCGACGCGAACAACGAGCAAATCTACCAAAAACGCGCCGCTTTGTATAGCAAACAGGGCGATTTTAAGCGGGCGGTTAGAGATTTAAGCTCGGCGATCGAGCGAAATAGCGACAATCCCGCGCTATATGTCGATCGCGCAAATGCTTACCTCAAGCTAAAAGATCGGCGCACCGCTTTAAGAGACGCGAGAATGGCTTGCGAATTAAAGGATTGCGCGCTTCTTAGACGCCTTGAAAACAGGAAATAGGACCCGATCTATTCGACAAGCAATTTGGAGTCGCTTAGATCTATGAACGTTTCGCAATCGCCCAAATCGCACGCTTTTTTTGCGTCTAGCGTCGCGTTTTTATAATTTTTTTGCTTGGCGTAAGCCGTCGAGCGATTGCTATAGGCTTTGGCGTTGGTTGGATCGAGGGCGATAACCTGCGTCCAATCGGCGATCGCTTTATTTGTATCGCCCAATCTGTAGTAAGAGTTTCCGCGACTATGATATGCGTTGGCGTTTGACGAATCGATCCTGATCGCTTGGTTAAAATCCGCGATCGCTCTACTGTAATCTTTTATGTTGGCGTAACTTCTCCCCCGTCTAATATACGCCTCAACGTTATTCGGATCTTCTTTGATAGCGTTTGAAAACTGCTCGATCGCCTCTTGAAACTTGCCGCTTTTTCTAGCCTCAAGCCCCTGTTCATACGCGCTAGGCGCGACGCAGGCAAACAATAAAAAACCGCAAAATATAGCTATTAAACATCTCATTCTCGTTTCCTTTCAGCGAAAAATCAACGCATAGTAACCAAACCGCTCTTAAAACGCAAGCCGATAGCCCCGATATGAGTCGTCTGTATAGACGGCTCGGGGAAGTCCAAAATCGACGCAAAACCAAACGCCGCGTCCGCAACCGCCATCCCCGCCGCTCCCGCTTTGCCGTCCAACGCCCGTTTTTTTAAGATATTCGCCCTTTATATTATGCGTTTTTATCGTTAGTTGCAATAGGATCGGATTTTTCTATCTAAAACTATTGCGCGTTTGTCGCGCAATTTGCTAACGACGGCGTTAAAACTAGCGCCGCTAACGTTTTGGCGATTTTCGTTTAATCCTCTTTTTGCCTATTTTGTATTACGCCCGATCTGCTTAGCGTTGATTGGACGCTTTCTAGCGAGTCTGATATTAGCGCTAACGCGGCGTCGGAGGCGGCTTTGATCCATTCGCTTAATACGGCTTTCTGATCGTCGCTCCAATTCCCCAAAACATAACTAATCGATCTTTCTTTTTCGTCGGGTCGTCCGATACCCATTCTCACTCTAAAATAATCGCTTCCGCAGAGCGCGTCGATCGACTTTAATCCGTTATGCCCGCCGCCGCTTCCGCCAAATTTGAATCTAAGCGCTCCAAAGGCAAGATCGAGATCGTCGTGAATAACGACTGTTTTTTCTGGTTTGTAAAAGTTTTTAACGGCTAAAACGCTTTCGCCGCTAAGATTCATATATGTCGCGGGTTTTAAGATTAGCGTTTCGTCGGCTTTGTAAAGTTCGCCTTTGAAAGCGGTTTTGGAGATATTCGCGGGATTAAGGCGGCGTATTATCTCGTCCGCCGCCAAAAAACCCGCGTTATGTCTAGTATTTTCGTAGCGCTTGGTCGGATTGCCAAGTCCCACGATCAGCGTCATTTCGCTTTAATAACTCCGGTGATAGCGATACGCCCGTCAAGCAGGATTTTTACGCCTTTTGGCGATTTAATATCCCGCGCCAAAACCGTGTCGTTTACGTCGAGATCGCTAACGTCGATATCAAAAGAATCGGGCAGATCTTTACCTAAGCATTGAACGGGAAGGCGCTTTTTCATCTTAATGAAAACCCCCTTATTTTTCAAGCCTTTTGGCGTGCCGATCGTTTTTACCGGAACGAGGTAACGCGAAAGTTTATCTTTAACGACGACGCGCAGATCGACGTGAAGCAGATCGCCGCTAACGGGATCGGTTTGATACTCCTCGATTACGACGGGGTATTTTTTCGCCCCCGCTTTAACGTCAAAAACAAGTTTTTCTTTGTTCTTGACAAATCGCGTAAAGTCGTTTTTCTTAAACGCCGCGTTAACGTTAGGTTCGCCGCCGCCATAGATGTTGGCGATCAGATAACCATCTTTGCGTAGCGCCCTCGTAGCGCTTTTGACAATACTCTCTCTGACAATGCCCTCTAGCATTTAATCGTCCTTTTATAAAGTTTTTCGCCGTCAAAAAATGCAAACGGCGAATTGGGGCGCGAATTATACAAAAATTATCCCATGCCGCCTTTGATCTTAAAGACGCCGACCTCTTTTGGCGCGTCGATTTTCTCCGCGATCGCGCCGCGAATACGGATTTTAAGGTCGTCGGGGCTGTGCGCGTTGGCGAGCGCCTCCTCTTCGCTGATCTTGCCGGCGTTGTAAAGATCGAACAGCGATTGATCGAACGTCTGCGTTCCGTAAATCTCCCTGCCTTCCGCAAGCGCGTCAAATACCTCTTCGTCGCGGTTATCGGCAATCATACTGATCACGCGGGGCGTGTTTAACAAAATCTCTATCGCCGCCGTTCGTTTGTTGTTCGTCGTTTTAACGAGTCGCTGAGAAATCACGCCCGCTAGCGTGCTGGCAAGCGTCAGGCGAATACGGTTTTGCTCCTCTTTCGCAAACATACCAACCACGCGAGCGATCGTCTCTTTTGCGTCTAAGGTATGGAGCGTGGACAGCACCAAGTGTCCCGTTTCCGCCGCGTGCAACGCGATTTCAATCGTTTCAAGATCGCGCATTTCGCCCACAAGGATAATATCGGGGTCTTCGCGCAACGCGCCGCGCAGAGCGTTTGCGAAACTAAGCGTGTCTTCGCCTATGCTTCGCTGGTTGATAATACATCTCTTATCGCGATGAACAAACTCGATCGGATCTTCGATTGTGATAATGTGGTCGCGCCGTTTTGCGTTGATCGCGTCGATCAGAGCCGCCAACGTCGTCGATTTTCCGCTTCCCGTTACGCCCGTAACCAAAACGAGTCCGCGCTTTTTGTCCGCGAGCGTGTTAAGCGATTTTGGCAGATCCAACTCGGCGAGCGTCTGAATCTCGGTCGGGATTGTCCTAAAAACCGCCGAAAGCCCGTCTTTTTGGAAAAATGCGTTTGCGCGAAAACGATAGTTTTCGTCAAGCTGAAAGGTAAAATCGATCTCTTTCGAGTTAACCAACTCTCCAAAACGCCCCCGCAACATCTCTTTAGCCATCGTCAAAGCGTCCTGACGGCTCATAACGTCTTCGCTTAAAGGGACTATATCGCCTCTAATCCGCCCCATAATCTTCTGCCCCGCCTTGATATGCAGGTCGCTACCGTTCTTTTGAACGAGCGTTTTAAGATAGCCTTTAACCCGCTCGCTTACCTCGAACGTCAATTTCGCAACATCTACCTCTACCGCCACGCAACACTCCTTTTTTAGCTAGATAACGCCAATGCTGAAAGTATATCTGAAAAAGCCCGTTCAAACTGCGCTAATCCGTCGCGCAAAAGCGTATCGCACAACTCCTCAAAATCTACGCCGCTCGCTTTGATTTGCGCGAAAAACGCTTCAAGGCGATCAGGCGAGATTGGCAACTTGTTCTTACGATCGGCGTTTGTTAAAAATGTTTCGATCGCCTTTAGCGGCGCGGTATTCACAAGACAATCGCCCAAAAGTTCGCTAATATAATAATCCGCGCTCAGATCGCCGCCTTTAACGCCCGTGCTGGCAAATAAAGCGCGAACGTTTTTGCGCCGCGATTCGCGGATTAGATTATAGTGATTAGCGGCGTTAAAAATACCGGTTTTCGCTTTAAGATTTTCAGGCAGTTTTTCGTCGATAGCGCGATCGAAGCGGCTGACAAACACGCTGATTACAAGCGGCGTTTCATTGTCGTTAGCCGCTCTTAAGATTTTGCGCGTTTGTTCGAGCGAAAAAACAAGCGTCGCGTTAGTAGGAACGCCGATTTTAAGCGTCTCTTTGATCGCTATAAATCCCTCGTTTGTCGCGGGGATTTTGATCATAACGTTTTCGCGTCCGATCGCTTTATAAAGCCTTTTTGCCTCCTCGATCGTGCTAGCCGCATCGCGCGCGTACGCGGGATCGACCTCCACGCTTATAAACCCGTCCGATCCGTCAAAATAAGGCTTTAACCTGTCGGCGGCGTTTTGCGCGTCTTCGATCGCTAAAGTTTCGTAGAGTTTTTTGCCGCTAACGCCTTTAAGTTTAAGCGCTTTGATTTGCGCTTTGTAGGAGTTTTTACCTACGATCGCCTCTTTGAAAATCGCGGGGTTTGTCGTAATTCCGCGCGCGCCGCGCTCCAAATACTTATGCAGATCGCCGCTGATAAAATCCCGATCGAGATAGTCGATCCACAGCGAAAAAGAGGTTTTGCTCACTCGCGTTCCTTGCTATACAATGAAACGATCCTAATACAAAAAACCTTGCGCGCCCGCCGATCGCAATTTGGTTGCCGATTTGCGTCCAACTCGGCGGCGCGCAGAAACCCGATCGTCGTCAAACCGCGTTCAAATAAAGTCGGCGGCGCGCCGATCCGCTTGCGCGTTGCGCCGCGACGAAAAGAGTTTATCGCGCCCTGCGCGGGGACTATGCTATTCTTAACGCGAAGCGCCCTGCGCGCCTACTTTAAGTCCGCGCAAAACGGCGCGTCAGATCGACCGCTCTTAAAAACCGTAGCCCGAACGCGCAACGCTCGCAAATATGCGCTACTGTTCTATAATACACCAATACAAAATTAGCGTGTTCGCATATTGGTCAATCCACACACTATATTCCACACCGTCGTCGTACTTATAACAACCGTCCGAATCGCACACAAACCCCGCATTTCGCAGAACGCTTTTGTACGCGCTTACGGCGTTTCTAGCGGTTGCGTCGTCTATTACCGTAATTGCGCGTTCAACGTAGTATTGCGTTCCGGGTATTTCGCCAAATACGTCGTTAAGATCCGCGTCCGTAGGCGCGTGAGAACCGTCTGGGCTTCCTAACGCAATATTGAAATCGCCGTATTCGTTGGTATCGGCGCACGCGAACATCGAACCTTTGGCGTTTTCTTTGTGAAAGTCGTTAAAGTCTTCGCATTCGTTTTTAAAGCCCGAAACAAAACCTTTGCTTAACAGCGAAGTTTCAAATTGCGCTTGCGCTTCGCTTGAAACGTAGTAATACCACTTTATCGCATATCTTGCGGTAACGTTTAAACCGCTTTGGCTAAAACTCGGAAACGAGGAATAAGTAGCCGCTACAGAGAGG
>JAISOU010000096.1 GCA_031275395.1 Helicobacteraceae bacterium
CAAAGGAACAGGCGTAAATTCAGCGCGCTCGTTCGTATCGCCCAAACCAAGCTGCCACTCTTTATTCTCTCCCGCCGCGTAAATAACGCCGTTACTATCAATAGCGAGGGAGTGATAGCCGCCCGCCGCGACCGCGACAATTTTTTTGCCGCTTAACGAAGGAACTTCAATAAACCCCCAACAATCATACATATCGCTTTCGCTAACATGATCGACTTGTCCAGCCATAAACTTTTCAACAAACTTCTCGCATCTGTTTTTGGCGCCTAAACCAGTCCGATAGCCGTCTCCAGCCACATAAACTTTGCCGTTGTCCGCTATGGCAAACGAGTGAGCGCGCCCAGCCGCTATAGCGACATTTTTTTTACCGCTTAAAGAGGTAACTTCGGTAAAGATATTGCGATCGTTCTTGTCGCCCAAACCAAGCTCGCCGCGATTGTTCATACCCGTCGCATAAACTTTGCCGTCCGTATCAAGCGCGAACGAGTGAAAATCGCCCGCCGCGACCGCGACAATTTTTTTGCCGCTTAAAGAGGCGATAACTTCAAACTTATCGCGGCTTTTGCCGTCGCCCAAACCTAAAGTCCCATGCCAATTTCGACCCGTTCCATAAACCCTGCCGCCCTCGTCAAGCGCAAACGAGTGAAAATCGCCCGCCGCGATTGCGACGATCTTTTTGCCTCGCAAAGACGCGATTTCGGTAAAGATATCGCGGTTGGTCGCGTCGCCCAAGCCAAGTTGTCCGTATTTGTTATATCCAGCAGCGTAAACCTTGCCGTCGTCGCCTATCGCCAGAGAGTGATCGCGCCCAGCCGCTATAGCGGCAATTCGCTTGCCGTTCAGGGCGGAAACTTCGGCAAATGTATTGCGATCGCCCGTACCGCCAAAACCCAACTGACCATACGCGTTCCGACCCGCCGCATAGACTTTGCCTTTGCCGTCCAACGCGAGCAAATGATTGAGTCCCGCCGATACGGCGGCAATATTTTTGCCGCTTAAAGAGGGGATTTTGAGAAAAGTTCCGCGCTTGGCGTCCGATACGCTCGCGCCGCCCAAACCAAGCTTGAATGTGCTGCGCCCCGCCGCGTAAACGGCGCCGTCGCTTGATAAAACAAGCGAGTTATCGTCATGCGCCGCGACGGCAGGGCGTTTATAGCCGTTTTCAAAAACGTCTTTGGAAGCCGCCATACAGTCCGCGGCGGCAAGCAAAACGGCTAAAGCCGCAAAAAGCGTCAACGAAAACGCGGTCTTTGCGTTAGTCCGAAACGTTTGATTTGGCGACATAAGCGATCCTTGCGAATAAATAGCGCGAATATTAGCGCCGAGCGCCTTTAGCGATCAGGCAAAGCGAATATTGCGAGAAGGATAAAATGTCGTTTCCGCGCGCAAACGACGTAATGCAATTGCGAACGTCGCGTGGGAATAACAAAGCGGTAAAAACGAAAATAAAGCGCGTTGTTTTAATTTCTAAAATAATCATAGTTTCTTTAAGTTAAACTCGACTAATACGCGCGGACTTTCTAAAATTCCGCAAAGACAAGCGCAAGGCGTTCGTCGCCCGTAAATAAGCTAACCAAACTTTTCGCGATCATATTCGTTTCTTTTTTCTTAATTGGTCGCAAAGGCCGCGATTCGCCTGATAGCGACAGACGTAGCGAAGTTAAGTTTAAGACTATCGCCGCTGGCGACGACCACTCCTTCGCGTTTTTTAACGACGGCAAAGTTTACGCGGCAGGGTATAACTATTACGGTTAGCTTGGTTTGCGCGATAGAAGGGATAGCGATACTTTTGCCGAAGTAATCAATACGGGTAGCGTCGTCGTTTAGATTATCTTGAGTTAGATTATAGAGAATAGATTGACGTCTTACGCACAAGAGCTTGTCGTCGTCGCTCTTTACGCTTTCAATCTTTTTATAGTTGATACTGGAAGCCCTGAACTTATCGGCTATGGTCTTGTTTAACTTGCCTTGCTCGTCTGTAATGGGAATGGGAATATCGCTTAGAAAAAGCTCGTATGTCTATTGAATTCGCGGGGAATGGCGTTCAGGCTCTCTTTATCGTTTTTAGCGTTGCAAAAGTTAATCTGACCGAAGCTGGGGTTAAACAGGGGTCGGCTTATATCCTGAGAGTCGTTAATGACCATATATTCGGTTACGCTTTTGGAGCTTGTTTCGCAAACGTAAAGTCTGGCGTTGGTATGGGTGGAGATTTTAAGGTTTTGCAAACCGTCGCAAACTATATCATTGAAAGCGTAGTATTCTGGAAGTTTTCTAAAATCTCTTGCGGGTCTTAAAGGTTTGATTGTCTCTTGATCGTAGCTTCGACGCATTGGCATAATGCAATACATGCTTTCGGGCGTCATTGCTTTGATAGCCTCTAGCTTGTCGGCTATAAGCGTTTGTCGGACGTTTATTATATAGGGACAAGAGGAAAGAAGGCGAAAGCGGGGGGGGGTTGAAAGAACACGGAACGAACGCGGGGCGCTTCCCTCCGCAATTAACGGCTGGAGAGCGCCTAGCGCTCCTCCTTCGTGCCTTGCTACTTTCGCGGGCATTATTACGGAGCGGGCGCTACGCGGAAAAGAGGCGATCGTTAAAGGATTTTGACGCCGCCGATCTTTTGTAATTTTTCGGACGTAAGCTCTTGAAGCGGCTCGTTTTCATCTTGCGCGTAGAAGGCTTTTTGAGCCGCTTTATCCACGACTAGCTTGACGACCTTAAGCTTCTCGTCGGAGCGCAAAAATCCGATTTCAAGCGTTTTGCCGCGCATATTCTCGACTTGAATTGCCAGAAAATCCAGCACGATCTTGATTGGATCGAAAAATGACGGAGAACCCATATAAAGCTCCTTACTAACTTAGATAACGGCGAAAAGCAAAAAGCTTGCCAAAGTACCAAAACTTGACTTTACGCGGTTTTTACAAAAGGACGCTATCGCCCTATACATTAGCCTCCTAACATAGCTCTATTCCAAAAAGGAGGAATGTAATGAAGTTTTCAAAAGTTGCGACGGCGCTTTTAACCGCCTCGCTTATTTGTCCGTTTGCCGCAGAGGCGGCGGTTAGTTTCGATTCGTCGAAAAAGGTTATCGTCGTTTCGCGCGAAGACGGTTCCGGCACTCGCGGCGCGTTTATCGAGCTGCTTAAGATCGAGGTTAAAACCCCCGACGGCAAACGAAAGGATATGACGACAAAAGAGGCGATAGTCGCCCGTCAAACCGACGTCGTAATGACGACTGTCGCGCAGAACAAATACGCGATCGGCTATATCTCGCTAGGGTCGCTTAACAAGACGATCAAGGCGGTAAATATAGATGGCGTTAAAGCCACCGCCGAAAACGTTAAAAACGGGACGTATCCTATTTCGCGCCCGTTTAACATTGCGACAAAAGGCGAACCTAGCGCTTTGGCGAACGATTTTATAGATTTCATCTTTTCTGCGCAGGGGCAGGCGGTCGTAGCTAAAAGCTATGTGGCGATCAAAGATAAATCGGAGGCGTACGAATCCAAAAAATTGACGGGGCGGCTTGTCGTAGCGGGATCCTCTTCGGTAACGCCCGTAATGGAGAAGCTAAAAGAGGCGTATATCGCGCTTAATCCGCAGGTCAAAATCGAGATACAGATGAGCGACTCCTCGGCGGGTCTTTCAAGCGCGATCGCCGGAACATGCGATATTGGTATGGCGAGCCGCGATTTGAAAGATAGCGAAAAGGCGCAGTTGCAATCCGTATCGATCGCTATCGACGGGCTTGCCGTGATTGTCAATAACGATAATCCCGTCGCCAAATTAACGCAAGACGAGGTTAGGTCGGTTTTCACGGGCGGCGTTACTAAGTGGAGCGAACTTATCAAGTGAGGGCTTTTCGAGAAAAGTTTATGAGCGCCGTATTTTTAATATCGGCGCTCGCCTCCATATTCGCCGTCGGGCTGATCTGCGTTTTTTTATTCGCAAACGGTATTCCCGCGATGTGGAAGATCGGGTTTGGCGAGTTTTTACTCGGAACGGAATGGTCGCCTTCGGACGAACCCGCGTTATTTGGCATATTCCCGATGATCGTCGGCAGTTTATACGTAACGGCGGGAGCGCTCGTAATAGGAGCGCCGATCGGCGTTCTATCCGCCGCGTTTCTCGCTCGCGTCGCCTCCAAAAAAATCTACAGACTCGTAAAGCCTAGCGTGGATTTATTGGCGGGCGTTCCGTCGGTCGTATATGGATTTTTCGGTATGGCGGCGATCGTGCCGTATGTAGATAACAGCATATTAGCCGCCTCTATTTTGCTGGGTATTATGATCTTGCCCACAATCGTAGCGATCGCCGAAAGCGCTATTCGCGCCGTACCAGACCACTATTACGAAGGGTCGCTGGCTTTAGGCGCGGGACATTACCGCAGTTTGTTTTTCGTGCTGCTTCCCGCCGCGAAATCGGGGATTTTAGCCGCCGTGATACTTGGCATAGGACGCGCTATCGGCGAAACGATGGCGGTGATTATGGTAGCGGGCAATCAGGCGCGAATGCCTACGTCGCTGATGGAAGGGGCGCGAACGCTTACGGCGAATATCGTTCTGGAAATGGGATACGCGGCGGAATTGCACCGCGAGGCGCTGATCGCTACGGGAGCGGTGTTGTTTGTCTTTATCCTAATAATCAATTTGAGCTTTTCGGCTCTTAAAGCGAGGTCGAAAATATGAGATCGCAAAGAGCGAGCGAAAGGTTTATGTCGGTTATTACTTGGGTTTCGGCGTGTATTACCTTTTGCGTTTTGCTATACATTGTAGGCTTTATACTTGTAAAAGGCGTTCCGTATATTACGCCTTCGCTTTTTGAGCTTAACTACAACAGCGATAACGTTTCGTTAATGCCGGCGATGATATCGACCGTGATGATCACGGTTTTTTCGCTTCTTATCGCCATTCCGTTGGGAGTTTTTTCGGCTATTTACCTTGTGGAATACGCGAAACGCGGAAACAGGGCCGTATCGTACGTTCGCGTTACGACGGAAACGCTTTCCGGTATTCCGTCGATCGTATACGGGCTTTTTGGAATGTTGTTTTTCGTTACTTTTTTGGGTTGGGGCTTTTCGTTGATCGCGGGCGCTTTCACGCTTGCGATTATGATCTTGCCGTTAATTATGCGAAGTAGCGAAGAAGCGTTGAAATCTGTGCCTGACGCTTACCGCGAAGGGGCTTTCGGGCTTGGCGCGGGTAAGTTGCGCGTCGTTTTTAGAATCGTCTTACCCGCCGCTATGCCCGGTATCGCCGCGGGGATTATTCTTGCGATCGGGCGTATTGTAGGCGAAAGCGCGGCGCTGATCTACACGGCGGGAACGGTAGCGCAGATACCTTTAGATCCTATGCAATCGGCGCGGACAATGTCCGTGCATATGTTTGCGCTTTCGGGCGAAGGATTGCATATAAACGAAGGATACGCAACGGCGGTTATCTTGCTGATCGTCGTAGTACTAATCAACATAGCCGCGTCAGGAATCGCAAAACGATTGGGGAGCAAAGGGTGAGAAACTGTTTTGAAATCAGGAAGTTAAATCTTTATTACGGCGGCTTTCACGCGCTAAAAGAGATTGAAATGGATATTAAAGAGGGCGAAATAACGGCGTTTATCGGGCCGTCCGGCTGCGGCAAATCGACTCTGCTTAGGACGCTAAATCGTATGAACGATCTTATCGAAGGTTGTAAGATTATCGGAGAAACGCGGCTTTTTGGCGAGGATATTTACGCGAATATGGACGTTAATATACTAAGAAAGCGCGTAGGTATGGTCTTTCAAAAGCCCAATCCGTTCCCTATGAGCGTATATGACAATATCGCTTTCGGGGCGCGAACGCACGGCGTAAAACGCCGCGCCGAACTAGACGAGATCGTAGAAACTTCGCTAAAAAACGCGGCTATGTGGGAGGAGGCGAGGGATAGATTGTTTGAATCCGCGCTTAGTCTTTCGGGCGGGCAGCAACAGCGCCTTTGCATAGCGCGGGCGCTCGCCGTTTCGCCTCAGGTGCTACTTTTAGACGAGCCTACCAGCGCGCTTGATCCGATCTCTACGGGCAAGATCGAAGAGTTGCTACTCGAGTTAAGCGAGCGATACAGCATTGCGATCGTAACGCACAATATGCAGCAGGCGGCGAGAATTAGCGATAAAACCGTCTTTTTCCTACTTGGAGAGGCGATAGAACAGGGCGCGACGGAAGAGGTTTTCGCCAGACCCAAAGATAAACGAACTGAAGATTACGTTACGGGGAGATTTGGATGATACGAAGTCGATTTGAAGAGCAACTAACGGAGCTAAACGACAATCTAATCGAGATGGGCAAGCTGATCGAAAACGCTATAGCAAAGGCGAAAAAGGCGTTAGAGGAACGCGACGCGATATTGGCGCAAGAGGTGATCGACGGCGACGATCGAATCGACGATATGGAAAAGCGAATCGAAAGCCTTTGTCTAAAGATATTGTTAAGGCAGCAGCCCGTAGCGCGGGATTTACGCGCCGTTTCCGCCGCGCTGAAAATGATCACCGATATGGAACGCATAGCCGATCACGCCGCCGATATAGCCGAGCTTTGCGAATATATGGCGGATAAGAAATATCTTAAAGATCTAAACCGCATATCGCAAATGGCGGAAGCTACAAAAAAGATGGTAGCCGACAGCGTGGACGCTTTCGTAAAGGGCGATAGCGAAACGGCAAATAGCGTGATCGCCTACGACGATACGGTCGATAACCTTTACATTGCGGTAAAAATGGATATGATCGAGCTTGTGCATAAGGATATAAATAATGGCGAACAGTGCTTTGATCTTTTACAGATCGCCAAATATTACGAGCGCATAGGCGATCACGCGGTTAATATCGCCGAATGGGCTATATTCTCGATTAGCGGAAAGCATAAGGAGGCGCAAGTTATCTGATATGGGTAAAAAAGAACAAATAATTTTTATGGTAGAGGACGACGACAATATACGCGAAATGGTTATGTACGCTCTATCATCAGTCGGATTTAATACGGAAGGTTTTGACGATTACGGCGGTTTGAAAAACGCTATGATCAAAACGACGCCGTCTTTAATTTTATTGGATATTATGTTGCCAAAAGAGGACGGCGTTTGGATATTAAAAAAACTAAAAGAATCCGAAAAAACCAAAGCCTTACCGATCATTATGCTTACCGCCAAAGGCGCAGAGCTGGATCGCATAAAAGGGCTTGATCTAGGCGCGGATGATTACATCACAAAACCATTTTCAGTTTTAGAGGTTATTTCGCGTATAAAAGCCGTGCTTCGCAGAAGCCAAACGCGGGATAGATCAAACGAGCTTACGATCGGATCGCTCGTTTTATGTAGCGATAGCCGCTCAGTTTTTTTAGAGGACAAAGAGATCGTTTTAACATATAAAGAGTTCGAGCTACTTAGCTGTTTGATGAGAAACGTCGGGATCGTATTAACGCGCGATACGCTTTTGGAACAGGCTTGGGGATTTGATTTTATAGGGACAAGCCAAAGTCGAACAGTCGATATGCACGTTAAATCTTTGCGGCAAAAGCTAGGCGGCGCGGGCGATATGATCAAAACCGTTCGCAACGTAGGTTATAAGATACGAGAAAAGCCGTGAGGAGGCGAATATACGTTAATATGGCGATCTTGGCGATCGCCACAATATTAACGCTTTCTACCGCGCTATGCCTAGCCTTTTATAACGGATATTCTAAAGAAGCGCGAAACGAATTAAAACGATTTGCGGCGACCTATGAAAACGCAAGCACTGAAGAGGCGATTGGAGAGCTTGGCGCAAAGAGGAGCGATCGTATTCGCGTAACCCTGATCGCCGCAAACGGCGCGGTAGATTACGACAGCGCGATCGACGCGACAAAATTAGAGAATCATATCGATCGCCAAGAGGTCAAAGAGGCATTAATAAACGGCGTTGGAGAGAGCAAGCGATTTTCAGATTCCTTAAAAGAAGAAACCTACTATTACGCCATAAAATTAAAAGACGGATCGATCTTAAGAACGGCGATAACTACTAATTCGTTTTTAGGCGCTTTTTTCTATGCGCTTCCCGTCGTAATTTGCGCGGCGTTAGCTATGATTATATGCGTCTATTTTTGGGCGGGAAACTTGGCAAAAAAAATCGTTGAACCTATCAATAAAATAGATATTAACTCCAATCTAGCCGCGCCGTATAAAGAGTTTATCCCGTTTGTGGAAACGATCGTTAAACAGCGCGAACGTATCGAGCGCGAGCTATCCGAAAAAACGCGGCTGATGGATATGCGTCGAGAGTTTTCGGCTAACGTTTCTCACGAGTTAAAAACGCCTTTAACGAGTATTTACGGCTATGCGGAAATGCTTTGCAACGATATGGTAAAAAGGGGCGATAAACGCGAATTTTTTGGAAAGATTAAAGACGAAGCGGCGCGTTTAATCGCGTTAATAGAAGATATTATTATGATCTCTGAACTCGACGAAGGGAAAAGATCGGAAGCGTTCGTGGAAATCGATCTAAAAGAGCTTGCGAGCGAAACGGCAAAAACGCTTGAGCTTAAAAGAGCCGAGAATAACGTATCGATCGATATAGAGGGCGCGGGAGTTATTCTGGCAAACCGCTCGATGATCTTTGAAGCGCTCTACAATTTGATCGATAACGCAATCAAATACAACAAGCCAAACGGAAACGTTAAGATCGCGATCGAGCAAACGCAAAATCAAAGAAAAATTATTGTATCGGATACGGGAATCGGCATTCCTGAAGCGGCGCAAAACCGCGTATTTGAACGCTTTTATCGCGTCGATAAATCGCGATCGAAAAAGACGGGCGGCACGGGTTTGGGTCTTGCGATTGTAAAGCATATCGTTCTGTTTCACAACGCCTCGATCGACCTAAAAAGCAAAGAAAACGTCGGTAGCGTCGTTACTATTGCCTTTTAACGTTCCCGCCAAAACGCCGCTCGCGTTTTATAAAATACGCCTGCCGCTCCTGCGACTTTAGCGTGGACTCTCATTCTTTGCAATAACGCCGATAATCAGTTTTCTTTAACTGCGGAAGAATATAATGACGCTAGTCATTTTCACTAAATCTATAGACAAAGGCGTTTCAAATGATTGCTAAAACCATAAACCACGCTTTCTCCAACCGAGAGAGAGAACGCGCTTCGCGCCGATTTTACCTCATTGATCGCTTAGTCAATAATTCCCATATTCTATGCCGCTTTATAATCGCTTTTAATAGGCGCTTAGTCTCATTTATTGCGCGTTTCGTCGCAATCGTTAATAATTTACGTTTTATCTTATCGATAAACATTTGTGATCTTAAAATTTCAAGCGTTTTTAATAATCGGTTCAATCCAATGTTTCTTGTATGGTTTCGTGCGAATAATAGCTTCTTAATTCCGCCTATAAAGTATTTTATATGAACCCGCCTAAATTGATTTTCATTAGACCCGATAAAGATGCGGGCAAGGCCAAGAAAATTATCTATTGCGCTCCAATTTATCGGATTATGCGCTTTAAAGAATTAGAAGATATTGGTAAAGGCAAACTTACCTTAAAAAATCCAAAATGTTGGGAACCTTTTGAGGGCATTATACTGAAGGAGTTGGCAAAACACCCGAATGACATAATCCAAGCGAGAGTTAAAGATCGCAATCGCTATTATGCTCAGTGTTGGTCATTTGATAATAATTGCGAAGCATTGTGGCGGTTGTATTCTCGCGAAGAAAAAGAAGGTAGCGGTATATTCAATGGCGTTCAGGTAAAAACCACGCTTGGTAGGCTTTGGAGCGCTATTGTTCAATCTAAGTCATTCAACGAGGATGAATTATTTATTGGCAAGGTGGAATATACAAGTAAAAACAAATTGATCAATAGGTTTAAGAAAAAAGAAGAAAATTACACATTTTCTGAAAACGGATATACTACGACTATGAAAGGAACTAGAAATCTTACTGAATACAAATCGTCTAAATTCGGTAAAGGATCGAGTTTCTTTATTAAATTAAACAGCTTTAATTATGAAAAAGAGGCGCGCTTAATAGTATATGACGATAAAGACGATAAAAAAGATCCTAAAGATCCATTTTATTTATACATTGACAATCCTATTGCGCTTTGCGAAGAGATAGTTATCGATGCTCGAACAAGCGATGAGGACTATAAAAACAAAGAAGAACGTATAAAGGACTTAGGGTATAAGGGAGTAATTAAAAAATGTCATATTTACGATCACTCGGATTTTGACCAACAAATTGAAAAAGATAGAAGAAGTAACTTAATATCACAAGGAGGAGAAGATGAAGTTTAATTTACTAGGTAAAGCGTTAATCGCTTTTTGTTCAACGGCGGCTTTTGCTTATGCAAATAGCGCGGTGGTGGCTTTCGATCGAGGACTTACTGCTGATATAAGCGGTAATTTTCAAGAGGCGATTAAACAGTTTTCGATCGCTATCAAAGAAGATTCGAACTATGCCTACGCTTACAATAATCGCGGGGTTATTTACAGAAGTTTAGGCGATCACAACAAAGCAATCGAAGATTACAACCAAGCGATCAAAATCGATCCAACATTTGCCTACGCTTACTATAATCGCGGGCTTGTTTACTATAATTTAGGTAATAAAAGCAAAGCGATCGCAGATTTCACGCAAGCAACCAAGATCGATCCAAACTATCGCCGATTACAACCAAGCGCTCGAGATAGATCCGAATTATTCCGTCGATTACAATAATCGCGGACTTGCCTATTATAATTTAGGCGATTATAAAAGCGCAACAAAAGACGCAAGAAAAGCGTGCGAATTAGGCGAATTAAAAGCATTGAAAATGCTAGACAAATGTAGAACGGCGAATAAAAAGCGACTTTCGGATCGGGCGCATAAAACGCTACTTTTTTCCTAACAAACCCGCTCCACGAACGCAACCGCGAGCAATCTCCAAAAGTATCATTCTTCGTGAACCCCTACACCTAACGCCTGATGTCCTCTTATCTCATTATAGTAGATCATATACCTCTGAAGCTCCTCTTTTAGCTCCTCTACGCTATTAAATGATTGACTTGTACAGGAATGACAACGACAACGGCTTCAACGATGGCAATTGCAACTAAGGCGGCGACATTAGCGACAATTCAAACAACGATTAAACGCGCTTTAATCGCCTTTTTCTCCGCTATAGCTTCAATAGCGTTATCGGCTTTAGCCTTTCTTGCTACGCCCGTTTCGTTAAATGCTGAAACCTATACCGATCTGGATAGCGCGATCGCCGCCACTCTTATTCATATGTCAAAAGGGCGGATCGTATCGGAGGCTTTGCGGCTTGGCGTACCTTTGAATTTGACGTGGAGTTGTTATCAAAACGAGGAAAAAGCGTGCGGCGTGTGCGAAAGTTATCGTTTGCGGCTAAAAGGTTTCGCGTTGGCAAAGGTCGTCGATCCGATAGCATACGAGGCGCGTTAAAGTTGATTTGGCTAATATGTCGCATAAAGAAGAGGAGAGCGTAAGAAATGGGCAAGCTTGTGATTTTGGTAGCGTTGTGCGTCGGCGCGTTGCTTGGGGACAATACGATAACAATCGGCGAGTTTTCCATTAAATCCACGCCTCAAAAAGACGCCATGAAAATAGAGATATTCAAAAATAAAAAACCGTTTCAGGAGATAATAGAAAATTGGGAGAGCGTTTGCGATATAAACTTTCTTTTCACGGGTATTCATAGTAAAGAGGAGCCGCTTGCTTTCGGGGCGATATGCGACGGCGTATATAGCGCGGCTGAGTATGAGTTCGATCTAAAAACTAATAAGTTTGTTTACGCTGGCGCAGTAGAAGAAATTTCTATCCAAGAGCTTGCGCAG
>JAISOU010000064.1 GCA_031275395.1 Helicobacteraceae bacterium
ACTATAATCAGCCAAATGTAAGCGAAATATTAGATCGCGCAAAGGCGGCATTGGGTAATGAAAACTATCAAGAAGCCATAAGGCTATACGGTGAAGCGCTTAAACTCGATCCAAACGATACCGACGCTTACTTCAATCGCGGACTCGCTTACTTAAAATTAGGCGATACTGGCAAAGCGATCGTGGATTTTAATCAAGCGATTAAACTTGATCCAAAACTTGCGCTGGCTTACAATAATCGCGCAAACGCTTATGAAAAATTAGGAGATACAGACAAAGCGATCGCGGATTTTAATCAAGCGATCAAAATCGATCCAAAACTTGCCGACGCTTACTATAACCGCGGAAACGCTTATGGAAGATTGGGTGATACAAGCAAAGCGATTGAAGATTACAATCAAGCGCTAGAGATCGATCCAAACGATGCAATGGCTTACAATAATCGCGCAAACGCTTATGAAAAATTAGGAGATACAGACAAAGCGATCGAAGATTACAATCAAGCGCTAGAGATCGATCCAGACTATGCGAGCGGTTACTTCAATCGCGGGATCGTTTATCATAATTTAGGCGATTACTCCAAAGCGATCGCGGATTTCGCGCAAGCGATCAAAATCGATCCAGACGATACGGACGCTTACAATAACCGCGCCTTTGCTTACGCAGAACAAGGAAACTACAAACAAGCGACGCAAGATGCTAAAAAAGCGCGCGAACTAGGCAATGGCGACGCGTTGCAATATTTAAGCGATAATAAGCTAATTCAAGATTAGAAATTGGGTTGTAATTCGTTGTTTTGTTGGTAGGCAAATCTGTCGTGTTCAGAAATCTTACGCATTTTCGGTAAATCCTACAAACGCCGTTATTTCTGTGAAGCGCCCGCTCCGTAGCGCTACGGAGGAGCGCGTATTAAGACGGCGGTTAATCTTTTCTAGTGCGATCTTGGTGGCGGATATGTCCTAGCTTTGCGCCGCCTAAGATATGCAGATGTAGGTGCGCGACCTCCTGCCCCGCGTCTTTGCCGTTGTTAATTACCACGCGGTAGCCGCTTTCGTCAAGCTTTAACTTTTTAGCGACGGCCTGCGCGGCGCTAAGAAGGTAGCCGATCGTTTCGCTATCGCACGATTGAAAATCCTTTACCTCTTTTTTGGGAATTACCAAAATATGAATCGGCGCTTGCGGATCGACGTCGTGAAAAGCGAGGGTATGGTCGTCCTCATAGACGCGGTTTGCCGGTATTTCTCGGTTAATAATCTTGGTAAAAATGGTCATTGCGCGCTCCTTTGCGATTTTTGAAACGTATCTTAACCGCGCTTTGCTTGAACTACAAAAATCGCCGTCCGATCCGATTGCTCCTTGTAAGCGAAACAAGCGAACGGTTCAAATTGTAATGCCTTACAAAGTTAGCTTCTACGACGCTAATCTTGATTTTAACAGATCAATAGGCGTTCAAGCGAATAACTCGATCAATATCGCTCGATTAAGCGGATAGCGCTAATCAAGAACGTCCAAATCGATCGCTGTTCCTTAAATCGCAATCGACTTATAAGAGCGGTTAGGTTGGAAGTTTGGAAACGACGGGAAGGGACGCGGGAAGGTTTTGTAAGTAGCGCAAAGGATTTTGCGCGATATTACGCCGTCGCAATTAAATATAAAGATAGAGAGCAAAATTGGTAACGCCGCTAGATATTTAATTTGCGTTTGAAACGTCGTTAAAACGCTTTAAGACGCGATCGCCATTAAGCGTTTCGTCGAGAAAACTTTTATCAAGATTTAGGCGTTCTAAAAACGGCTTTGGCGGCGGAGCTTCGATCGTTATATTTTCGCCCGATCGGGGACGTTGCAAATAGAGTCGAAAAGCGTGTAAAAACAACGGTAAAATCCCGCTTTTTACGCCCTTATATCCATATAATAGATCGCCTACGATATGAACTCCGATCGACTGAAGATGAACGCGAATCTGGTGCGTGCGCCCGCTAAAAAGTTTCGCGGCGATTAGCGTTTCGCCGTTATTTAATTCGGCAAGCTCTATAAAGGCGCTTTTCGCGGCGCGTCCGCCCTCTACGATCGCCATTTTTAAGCGATCCCGCGGGTTTCGCGCTATAGGACGATCGACTATGCGATCGCCCCTGATCGTTTTATCGACGATCGCCAAGTAGTAGCGCCCCATTTGGCGCGTTTCTAGCTGGCGAGAAAGCTTTCTATGCGTCTCGTTGGTTTTGGCGATCGCCAGCGCGCCCGTCGTTTCTTTGTCGATTCTATGGACGATCCCTAAGCGCGTTTCGCCCGCCAAATTTGAAAGCGCGTAGCCTTTTGCTTTGAGCCAATCGACCAAAACGGCGTTTTTATAGCTTGGCGCGGTATGCACGACAAGCCCCGCAGGTTTATCTATCACTAGCAGCTCGTCGTCTTCGTATAGGATCGGCACGTCAAAATCAACCTTGGGCGTTTCGTCCGCGACGCTCTTTGGCGGCGGGTTTATATCGATTAGCGCGCCTATTTTTAGCGTTTGCGAAGGTTTAAGCGCGCCTTTTACAAAGCCCGCGTTAATTAACCATACCGCCTCATTTCGTCCGATCTTAAGCGCGTCGGCTACAAACCGATCGGCTCTCGCCTCGTTTGCAACCGTGAATATCATCGGCTTTTAGCTTTTATCGCCGTTCCAATAAGCCGAAGGCGTCGGCAAAACCGCGTCGGCAAATTGTTTGAAAAGATAGCGCGACTCCCTTGGACCAGGGCTTGCCTCAGGGTGATACTGGACGGAAAATATGGGCGATTCTTTGTATTTTACGCCCTCGATCGTGTCGTCGAAAAGGTTGATATGCGTAATCTGCGCGATCTCGACTATGCTATCGGGCGCGGAATAGTTGTGATTTTGGCTGGTGATCTCGATCGCGCCGCTTTGCGTATTTTTTACCGGTTGGTTTGCGCCGTGATGTCCAAACTTTAGTTTATAGGTTTCGTAGCCGTGCGCGATCGAAAGCAACTGATGACCAAGACAGATTCCAAAGATCGGTATCTTACGGTTTATCAGCCTTTTGATCTCTCGTATTTGATCTTTTAACGCAAGCGGATCGCCCGGACCGTTGCTTAAAAATACGCCGCCGATCTCTTGATTATCAAAACGCGCCATAATATCGTCCGCTTTTGTATCGGGCGGGACGACCTCCGTTTGCAAACCGACGACGGTTAGTTCGTTGAAGATATTTAGCTTCGCGCCAAAATCAAACGCGACAATTTTTTTAACTTCCGCGCCGCTTGGCGGATCATAGGCTTGCGCGTTTGTATTCCACGCGCCAAAACGGTGGATATAGGGTTTTTTTGTTCCGACTTCGTTTAAGAAATTAACGTCGCTCATTCGCGGCGCTTTGTCTAAAACGGCGCGTAGATTGGCGTAAGAACCAAACTCGGTCGAAACGACCGCCATCATTGCGCCCTCTTTGCGAATCAGCTTCGTTAAAACCCGCGTATCGACGTTACAAACGCCGACAATGTTTTTTCGCTTTAAAAACTCTCCTAGCGGCTCTTGCGATCGAAAGTTTGAGGGCGTTTTTTGATAATTGCGGACAATAATGGCGCGAGCAAAAACGCCTTCGCTTTCCGAGTCGTTTTTATTAACGCCGACGTTTCCGATTTCAGGCATCGTAAAAGCGATAAACTGCCCCGCGTAGCTAGGATCGGTAACGATCTCCTGATAGCCGCTAATCGAGGTGTTAAATACGATCTCGCCGCTTGCCGTACCTTTCGCGCCAAAACTTTCGCCCTCTAATAAAACGCCGTTTTCCAAATAAAGATAAGCCGCGCTCATAACCCCAACTTCCTTAATTCTTCTTCGTAGTATTTTGAGAACAAAATATCATACTCCTCGCTACCGCGAATAACGTCGCGTCTTGTTTTTTTGATCCTCTCGTGGACGCGATCCTCTATCTCTTCTTGCCGCCGTCCGTAATCTAAAATCGCTTTGCCGATCACGTTTTTGACGAGGTTTTCGCTAACGGAATAGTTGATCAGATCCTCTTCGTAAAGATCGTCTAGTATGCGGTGCGCCAGATTATTAGAGCGATCGTCCTTGTCTAAAATCAGCCCCTTTGCGGGCGCGATCTCGCGCTTAATCATCCAAAAAAGCGTTCGCGGATCGGACATTCTTATCATCCAAGGAAGATCGCGTATCTCTTTTTGATCTTCCTCGCTAAGATCGGTCGTTTTGAGTTGATCGACGAGTAGATTTAGGCTTTTTGCGATCGCGGCGGAATCGGCTTCGGGACTGCCGATCGCCTCGATAAACAGCGATAGTAAGCCTATACCTTTTAGAGTCGATTTTTTCTTTGCGATCGGCTTGCTTTTTGCGGAGGTTTTGCCTTTGCCTGCCGTTTTGCCCTTTGCGATCGCGGCGGCGCTTTCGCTTGGTTTGCTTTTTGGGATCGTCTTGATAATCGATTCAAAAAGGTCGAGGTTATCCTCTAATTTGTCGATAATACGATTGCTCTCGCCGTCTACGGCGCGTTCTAGCCTAACCTCTTCTTCAAGTAGCCTGTTAGCCGCGCCGATCACGGGCGCGTCCCCTTTTGTCAAGCCGACTAGTTTGCTATTAACGAGTTCGCGGGCTATTTTTTCGGCGATAAATCTGGCGTGTTCGTTGGTCAGCCGCATGGCAAGCCCTTCGCGTTTTTAATTTCTTATTCTACACGATCGGCGATAAACCGCCTCCGATTTTTAACGGCGACAAGCGGTTTTCTTGCGCTCCGCCCTTTTCGCGCAAAAAACAAAATACGGCGGTAGCTCAAAAGATCGTTGCGTTACAATTTTTAAGCGTATATCATTACGAAACGAAACGACGATCGCGCAAGGGCTAAAAAAATGAGCGGATTTTATCTAGGAAAAACGACGGACGGCTCTAAGCTGGAGCTTGATCCTAAAACCTTTTTGACGCACGCGGCGATCATAGGTATGACGGGTAGCGGCAAAACGGGTCTTGGCATAGCGCTTTTAGAAGAGGCGCTTTTGGCGGGAGTTAGCGCGATCGCGATCGATCCAAAAGGCGATTTAGCCAATCTGTTTTTGACCTTTCCAAATCTAAGCAAAGAGGAGTTTGTCGACTGGTCGGACGACCCCGCGCAAAGCGCCGCCGAATGGAAAGAGGGCTTGGCAAAATGGGGCTTGGACGGCGATCGTATCAGAACGCTAAAAAATAGCGCGGAGTTTAAACTTTTTACGCCGGGCGCTTCTCACGGCGCGCCAATCAACGCGCTAGGCTCTTTTGCCGCGCCCTCTGAAACGGTTTTGGAGGATAGCGATCTGCTCAATTCGCTGATCGCCTCGTGCGCGCAAAATCTTTTGGGGCTTGTCAATGTCGGCGCGGAAGCGGCAAGCAAAGAGGCGACGCTTCTAACGGCGATCATCGGAAACGCTTGGGCTAACGGCGAGGATTTAGACCTTGAAAAAATTATCGCGCGGATTGTCAAACCGCCGTTTGATAAGGTCGGGGTTTTCGCGCTAGAGAGTTTCTTTTCGGAAGCCAAACGCTTCGCTCTCGCGTCGAAGTTTAACGCGCTTATCGCCTCTAGCGCCTTTGCCTCATGGCTAAAGGGCGAACCGCTTTCGATTGGCTCGATCTTTGGCGGCGCGAAGCCTACGATCGCTATCTTTTCAATTTCGCATTTGGGCGATAAAGAGCGAATGTTTTTCGTAACGCTGATATTAAACGCGGTTTTATCGTGGATGAGATCGCAAGACGGATCGCAAAAACTACGCGCTTTGCTCTATATGGACGAGATTTTCGGCTATTTTCCGCCAAGCGCCAATCCCCCTAGTAAAACGCCGATGATGCTTCTGCTCAAACAGGCGCGGGCTTTTGGGTTGGGCGCGGTTCTTTCAACGCAAAATCCCGTCGATCTCGACTACAAAGGATTAAGCAATATCGGCGCGTGGTTTATCGGCAGAATGCAGAGCGCGCAGGATTGCGAGCGCGTTTCTGCTGGGTTAATCGGCGCGGGCGGCTCTAAAAACGAATTGTCCGCGCAGATTTCGGCGCTACAAAAGCGGCGCTTTTTACTGAAAACCGACGGGCTTTCTACTTTTGATACGCGCTGGACGCTTAGCTACCTCAAAGGTCCTCTATCGCGCGATCAGATTCGGTTTCTTACGGGCGCGACGCGCATAGCGAGCAATTCGCCTTCGCTTACGCCGCCGCAAAGCGTGCTTGTTTTGGACGCTTCCGCGCGAAAAAAACGCGCCGCGATCGAAGCGAAATACGAACGCGAAAAGAAACGGCTTTTAGAAAAACGATCGCGCCTGCTAACCAAACTAGACAAAGAAAAAAGCGACGTTACCCGCGGAGCGATCGGGCTTTTTGCCGCGATCGGCTCTGGTCTGCTAAACGCGGTTTTAGGATCGAGAAGAGGCGCGGCGAATAAAATTGGCGGCGCGGTTAAAAGCACCGCGAGCGTTCAAAAAGAGCGCGGCGATATCGCCCGCGTTAATGAGGAGATCGCGCAGGTCGATCGGGAACTAAACGAACTTGAATCGCAAACCAAATCCGCTCTCTTAGATCTTTCGTAACGCTCTTTTAACCGCGCTAGAACGAGGGTAGGGTAAATATCGCTAAACAAGTCGCCGCGTTTATTTAGCAAAACGGCGGTAAAACTAACGCTTTTATTTACTATTCGTATCGCGGACAATTAGCCGCCTTTACGTTTGCCATATCCGTTTTGCGCCTTAGCGCCGATCGCGTTTCGCGGCGCTAGGTTGCGGTTTATCGCGCTATCTTAAGAACGGCGCTTTTGGGGGTAAGCTCCGCGGCGTTTTGCCCTTTTTCGGTAACGATCTGCGCTTCGATCTCGTCGAAGTTAGGAAAAACTTTGAAAAGACCAATTTCGATCGTCGTTAGCGCCTTTGGATTTTTGCAGTTAAAGACAAACTCCGCGTCCAAATCGGCGTGTTCCTCGTGGTCGTGGTCGTCCTCTTCGTCGTCGTGGCGATCGCTATGCTCCTCGTGGGCTTTAGGATTTGCGCCCAAAATCGTTTCGTCTAGCGCTTCGGATTTCAGCGAAACCGACTGAAGTTTGCACTCCGACTTGGACGGAAAAACAAAGAGTTTCTCCGCGTTTCTTAGCGTCTTTGCCATATCTTTCGCCTCTTTTTCCTGAGCGGCGTTTTGCGGTTTATGCTCGTATGAAAGCGCGTTGGCAAGCGGGGTTTCTAGCTCGATAGTTACCTCTTTGCCGTCTATACCGACGTTCATTTTCGCTACGCCGTGTTCGTGCGCGTGCGCGGCAAAAAGATTTGTCGCAAAAAAAGCCGCGCTAAACGCGGACAAGACCAAAACAGAACCTCTATTCATCGTATCTCCTCGCTATGAATTGAAACAGAAACGCAATAATATATCATTGCGTATTAAGAGCGTTTTTATCTGTCGCGCAAACGCGCGTTTTACTTGATCGACCGCAATGCTTTAAGGTTGTTTTTGGTAATGTAGCGCATTTTATAGGAGGCGAGAAATGTTTGTTTGCGTCAATAGCGCGAAACGCTTTAACGGCGACGGATCGTTCGTCGTTGCGTTTGGGGCGGCGGCCCGCCGCCCCCCCCGGCCGAGGGGAGCCGCTAAGAGCAGACAAAACGCCAAATATAATTA
>JAISOU010000054.1 GCA_031275395.1 Helicobacteraceae bacterium
TATATCTGGCTTGACGGCAAGTTTGTCGCGTGGGAAGAGGCGAAAGTTCATATTCTGACGCACTCTTTGCACTACGCAAACTCAGCCTTCGAGGGGCTTCGCGCCTACCCGACCGACAAGGGTTTGGCGATCTTTCGTTTGCAGGATCACACGAAACGGTTGCTTAACTCTTGCAAAACGACGCTCTTAAAGTGTCCGTTTAGCGCCGACGAGCTTAACGCGGCGCAGATCGAGCTTTTGAGAAAAAACGTCTTCGCGCCGAATACGAGCGTCTATATCCGCCCAATCGTCTTTGTGGGTTACGGCGTTATGGGCGTTTATCATCTCAATTCGCCGATCAACGTTGCGATCGCCGCGTGGGAGTGGGGCGCGTATCTTGGCGACGAAGGGCTTGAAAAGGGTATTCGCGTTAAGATCAGCTCATTTACGCGCAACTCGATCAAATCGATGATGGGCAAGGCGAAAGTCGCCGCCAACTATCTTAATTCGCAGATGGCAAAATGCGAGGCGATCGAAGCGGGTTACGACGAGGCGTTGCTACTCGATAACGAAGGGTTTGTTGCCGAAGGTAGCGGCGAATGTTTCTTTATCGTCCGCGACGGCGTTTTGATCACGCCGCCAAGCGAAAACGCGCTTGAATCGATCACGCAGGATAGCGTTATTACGATTGCTAGCGATTTGGGCGTGGCGATCGAACGCAGACGTATTACCCGCGACGAGGTCTATGTGGCGGACGAGGCGTTTTTTACGGGGACGGCGGCGGAGATCACGCCCGTTAGAGAGGTCGATTCGCGTCCGATCGGCGAAGCCAAGCGCGGGAAGATTACGCAAAAATTGCAAGAGGCGTATTTTGACGTCGTTTATGGACGAAACGATAAGTTTTCGCGCTTCTTAACTTTAATTTAAGGAACAAAAATGCCTGCGGATATGAACGACTATTTTAAGAGAAACCAAAACTCAAACTCGCCGCGCCCCCCGGGCGGCGGTATCGGAACGCCCGATTTTCTAAAGAACTTCAAGGGCGGGAAGAGTATTTTTATCTATATCGCTGTTGCGGTTATAGCCCTGCTGGCGTTTGCGCGTCCGTTTGCGATTATCAATTCGGGCGAAGTCGGCATTTTGGTAACGCTGGGTAAATATCAGGAAGCGCCGTTAAACCCGGGCTTTCATATTATCGCGCCCTTTGTGCAGAACGTGATCGTTCAGGATACGAAAACTCGCGTCGTCAATTACAGCGCAACGGAATCGCTCGCCGATCGGCGCGGAATTAACGAACGCGAGATGATCAAGGTGCTGGATTCTCGCGGGCTTGAAGTGAGCGTAGGACTGACGGTGCAATACGCGCTTCGCGCCGAAAAAGCGCCGTACGCGATCGCCACGCTGGGCTTAAACTGGGAAGATAAGATGATCAATCCTGCGGTGCGCGACGTGGTGCGAAGCGTTATCGGCGCTTATCCCGCCGAAGAGTTGCCGCAAAAACGCAACGACATCGCGAAAGCGATCGCCGATAATATGCGCGCCACGATCACCAAGATCGAAGGCGATCCTATCGATCTTAGCGACGTAAAACTGCTAGCCATTATTCTGCCGCCGAAGATCCAAGCGCAGATCGAGCAGGTTCAGTTAGCGCGGCAGGAAGCCGAACGATCGCTTAATATGGTCGAACAGGCAAAGCAAGAGGCGAGGCGCAAAGCCGAAGAGGCGAAAGGTTTAGCCGACGCTATGCGAATCGAATCGCAAGGCAGAGCCGATCGTACGCGAATCGAGGCGGAAGCGCAGGCGAAGGCAAACGCGTTGATCGCCGCTTCGCTGACGACAAATCTGCTCGCTTTGCGCCAGATCGAGGTTCAGGGCAAGTTTAACGAGGCGCTTCAGATCAATAAAGACGCCAAGCTGTTTTTAACTCCGGGCGGCGCGGTTCCTAATATCTGGGTCGATACTAAAGACGCGCAGCGCGCAAGCTCGGTCGCTTCAGAGCGATAATGTCGATCGATTGGGCTAAAAATCCGCTGATCCCCGTCGTAACGCAAGATAGCGTAACGCGAGAGGTTTTAATGCTCGCCTACGCCGATCGTCAGGCTTACGATCTAACCTTGCAAACGGGCTACGCGCACTATTTTTCGCGCTCTCGCAATCGCATTTGGAAAAAAGGCGAAGAGAGCGGCAATACGCAAAAGATTGCCGACGTTTTGATCGACTGCGACGGCGATAGCCTACTCTATATCGTCGAGCAAAAAGGCGCGGCGTGCCACACGGGGCATAAAAGTTGCTTTTTTACCGACGCGAAAAACGGCGGCGAAATCGGCGCGGCGATCGTCGATCCTGCCGATCTTTATAATATCGCTGATCGCCTCTATCATACGATTTTGAAGCGCAAAAAAGCCGATCCTAAAAGCTCTTACGTCGCTTCGCTCTTTGCCAAAGGCGAAAATACGATCTTAAAAAAGATCGGCGAAGAGGCTTGCGAATTGACGCTTGCGATCAAAGACGGCAAAGAGGAGGCGATTATTTACGAAGCCGCCGATCTGCTTTTTCACTCTCTAATCGCTATCGCCTCGAAGGGTATTGCGCCCGATAAAATCCGCGCCGAACTAAAGCGCCGCGACGGAATTAGCGGAATTACCGAAAAGTCTTTGCGAAAGTGTTAGAACGCTTTTTAACCGAATTAGAAAAGCTATCCGCAAACCCGTCGATCGCCCGCGCTATCGCCTTCTGCGACGAGCTTTTATACTCGTTAAACGCGTGGCATTTGGCGGTTTTTGGCGGCGTTTTCGCGCTCGCTATTTTTTTTCTGATCGCCGCCGCGCTTTCTAACGCTAGAACCGCTTTATCTTTATTGTTTCAGATGTGCGCGTTCGCGGTTTTACTTATCGGGCCGGTCGCGGGCTATTTTTTTGTCGAACGGCTATTCAAACCGACGGCGATCGAAAACCTAACGATCGCGCCGCTTGTCTATCAGGAAAATAGATCGATCGTTTTTGGCGAGGCGATCAATATAGGCGAATATCCGCTTAAAGAGTGCCGATTGAAAATAAAGGGTTACGAACCGCCTACGGGCAAATTAGACTACCTATACAAACTCGCCCGTCCGCAAACGATAGGCGAAACCGCCGCGACATTTACGATCGCGCCAAACGAACGCCGCCGCTTTGAAGTCGAATTAAACGACGCGCCCTACGACCAAAACCTCTCGCTCTCTATCACTCTGCGTTGCCGCTAGTTTTAATTAAAGCCGCCGTTTGCCAACCAAATACTCACGACGCAAAAGCCGTCGTATTTGGATTCTCGCCTTGTTCTCAATCCCGTCAAAAACGGGTCTAAGCGTAACACAAGTGTTGTGGCGATAGCAACAGCGTTAGGTCTCAATCCCCTCAAAATCGGGTCTAAGCGTAACTAGTGAAAACTACGTGGATTGAAACATTTTCTTTAGTTTCAATCCCCTCAAAATCGGGTCTAAGCGTAACCCGAATCGATGGAGCGACAAATGGCTGGTAGTAGTTTCAATCCCCTCAAAATCGGGTCTAAGCGTAACAAAGTTCGTAGGAGCTAACTTGCTCAATATCCGCGTTTCAATCCCCTCAAAATCGGGTCTAAGCGTAACAAGTAGATTTAGAGCATCACCAAATACACTAAAGTTTCAATCCCCTCAAAATCGGGTCTAAGCGTAACCTGGAGGTGAAGTCATGAAAAGACTAAAACTGGTTTCAATCCCCTCAAAATCGGGTCTAAGCGTAACAAGCTTCAATAGTCGCATAGAAATTATTATTTATGTTTCAATCCCCTCAAAATCGGGTCTAAGCGTAACTGCAAATTCAGATAGATTGAACATGATCTTATTTAGTTTCAATCCCCTCAAAATCGGGTCTAAGCGTAACAAATCATAGATATGGTAAGAGCTGGAGAGCTTAAGTTTCAATCCCCTCAAAATCGGGTCTAAGCGTAAC
>JAISOU010000069.1 GCA_031275395.1 Helicobacteraceae bacterium
TATTAGCGACAATACTTGCAATGCGGGTTTGTTTGGATTGGCATTGTAGAAATGCGGCTGAGTTTGGGAATGATCGGGATTCCCGCCTTCCTTCGCGATTTACGCGCGGGTACGCGCTATCGCTTCGTCGCGGGAATGACGGCGTTTGTTGGTTTTGCCTTGTTAAAGATGGTTTATTAAATACATTGGTCTTGGTTTGGATTTCCGCATTTCTCCGCAATTGGCGTTTCCTTCAGAAGCTACGCTAAAGTCGCGGGAATGACGGTAAATTGTGATTGGCGCTTTTGGGGCGTAATCGTTTGAGATTTATTTAGCGATTTGTCCGTCGCGTATAAGATCATAACCTCGCGATCTCTTTAGCCTCTGCGATCGCTTTATATTTACCGTCCATAATGGCGAAGCGCTCGCCAATTTTCAGATCGCCCACGCCTATAACGCGATCGCCTACGACGATTTGCGCGGTTTTCGCGGATAATTTCGCGGCGGGATCGAGCGAAATAAGACGAGCGTTTAGGTTTTCCAACTCGCTTGCCTTTTGGCGTAAAACAAATCCGTAAGCGACTTTTATTTGCGCTAGGAATTGGGCGGTTTCGGCGATACTTCGTTCGATTTTAGCAAGCGGGCTTAGCTGTTTTAACATTGTTTTTAGGTGGTTCAAATAGCCCTTTTGATTATTCAAAAACACGCGAAAACAATCGTCTATTCTCGCGCTTAGATCGTCGATTCGCAAGCGCTCCTCGTTCTGATCGGGCAGGACAATCTCCATCGCGGCGCTAGGCGTGGGCGCGCGTTTATCGGCGACAAAATCGGCGATCGTAAAGTCAATCTCGTGTCCAATCGCGCTGACGATTGGCGTTGAAGCCTCGTAGATCGCTTTAGCTACGCCCTCGTCGTTAAAGCTCCAAAGATCTTCCATACTGCCGCCGCCTCGCGCAAGAATGATCGCGTCCGCGCCAAGTTTATCGGCGTAGGCGATCGAACGCGCGATCGCGCCGCTTGCCGCCTCGCCTTGAACGATTGTATTAACGCATATCAATCGGGTTAAAAGCCAACGCTTGTTAGCTATGCGGATCATATCTTGTAACGCCGCGCCGCTCGCGCTGGTGATTAACGCGATTGTTTTCGGATAGCGCGGCAAGGGTTTTTTGCGACTTTCGTCAAAATATCCGAGTTCGGACAGTTTCTTTTTTAGCTGTTCGTAAGCGATCGCAAGCGCGCCCGCGCCGTCCGGCTCCACGCTTTGCGCAATTATTTGATAGCGCCCTTGCGGCGGGTAGATCGAAACGCCGCCGACGACGATCACTTGCATACCAGTTTCAAGTCGAAACTTTGTTTTAGCGGCGTTTGCGCGAAACAAAACCGCGTCGATCGCCGCGCCGCCGTCTTTTAACAAAAAATAGCAATGTCCGCTAGAGTGATAGGTTACGCGCCCCGTTTCGCCCTTGACGCAAACGACGCTAAAATTAGCTTCTACTAACGATTTTATCTGTGCGGTTAGCTCGCTAACGCTTAAGGCGGTCATTGTGGTTTTTGCGCGATAAATCGCGTTGAGATTTTGAAAGTTTCATCTTTAATTTGAATAATCTTAAAACCCGCGTTTTTTAGCTTTTCTTCAAGCTCTTCGGCGCTTAAAAAACTCTCGATTGATTGCGGCAGATATGTATATGCGCGACTGTCTTTTGATATTAACCTTCCGATCGCGGGTAAGACGCTCCCAAGATAAAACGAAACCAAGCGATCGAAAACGCTCTTTCGCTTATGGCTCATAAACTCCAAAATTAGTAAAACTCCGCCGTTTTTTAGCAAACGATAGAATTCGCCTATAGCTTTGTCGATTTTAACCACGTTGCGAATACCGTAGCTAATGCTAAGCAGATCGGCGAAATTATCCTCTAATGGAATCGCTCCCGCTTCGCTTTTTATAAAAGTCGCGTCTTTGATTTTTGAAGCGGCGATATTAAGCATATTTTGCGACGGATCGACGCCTATAATCTGATCTATGGCGACGCCGAACTTTTTAGCCGCTTTGCGCCAACATAAAATCAGATCGCCCGTTCCCGTCGCCGCGTCGATCAGCGCATTTGGAGCGGAGGCAAAAGCGTTAAGCGCGGCTTCGCAACCCTTTTTGCGCCAGCGACGATCGATTCCAAAACTCAAAATGCGATTTAATCGATCGTAGGTCGGCGAAATATCGTCGAACATCTGAATAATAGCCTGCTGTTTGTCCATTTTTACCTTACTTTTATTACTCGCGTTTTACCAAGCCGAAAGATTTTTGACGGCGGCGATTCAAACAGACCGCGCCGATCGAGCGCTATTATATCGGCTTTGTCGTTTGCCCACGTTTCGTCAAAACGTTCTTTTGTCCTGTTTGCGCTAGTAGAATACGCCCAATTCAGGCGCGTAAAAAACGATTGATGATCGCCGAAAACGACGCGGATCGCCTCGCCGTTTTGATAGATAAAGGTCGTTTTTTTTGCGCGTCTAACTTTTGCTTTATGCGCATTTGGAACTCTAACAAAACTTTTTAACGTCGCTAGATCCTTGACGGCGCGAATGATCTTTTGATCTTTTTCGCGCCCCTTGATCGCGTTTAATTTTGCTCTATCTTGACTAAGAAATCCAACCGTTGTGTCCGTTTGCGCTAGATAGATTTTGTAGTCGATTTTTTTGTCGTTTTTCATCGTTTTATGCGGTTGCTCTTAGCGCCGCTCGTTTAACGGCTTTGGCACTAGGCGCTTAAATAATCCTGCAACGCTTTTGAAGATATGGTTTTGCCCTCTCCGATTTGGCGTAAAGCCTCTAAAGTCGCTCTAGTCGCCGCGATCGTGGTAAAATACGGGATTTTATTGGCTAAAACCGCCTGTCTTAATCGCTTTGCGTCGTCTTTAGCGCGTTTATTATCAGAGGTGTTGATCGCCAGATCGACGCTCTTATTCTTAAACAAATCCTCTACGTTTGGTCGCCCTTCGCTAACCTTCAAAACGTTCTCGCAAACCACGCCGCCCGCAATTAACGCTTTTGCCGTACCGCTTGTGGCTACGATCGCATAGCCGATTTTCGCAAACTCCGCGGCGAGTTTAACGCCCTGTTCTTTGTCCGCGTCCGCCAAAGACATAAATAATTTTTTACCGTTTTGCGGTATAGGATTTTGGCAGGCGAGCTGCGATTTTGCAAAGCTAACGCCAAAGTTTTCGCTAATACCCATAACTTCGCCCGTCGATTTCATTTCAGGACCTAAAATCAGATCGGCGCCGGGCAATTTATTAAAAGGAAAAACGGACTCTTTAACCGCAACGAGATTTTTTAATTTTGGCTTCAGCACGCCGTCTTTTTTAACGACGATCTTACCTTTATCATAAACGCTAATCGCGCTTTCCAGCGCTTCGCCCCACATTACTCGGGTGGCGATCTTAGCAAGCGGCAAGCCCGTAGCTTTCGATACGAACGGCACGGTGCGCGACGCTCTTGGATTTACCTCGATTAGATATACCTTGCCTTCGCATATCGCGTATTGGATATTTAACAGCCCTTTTACGTTAAGTTTTAGCGCGATTATTTTTGTTTGCGATTCTATCTCTTTTAGCAAGCTCTCTTTGATTGTAACCGTCGGCAAAGAGCAGGCGCTATCTCCGCTGTGAATACCCGCTTCTTCTATATGCTCCAAAATGCCGCCGATATAAACCTGTTTGCCGTCGCTGATCGCATCTACGTCTAACTCGACGGCTCGATCCAAAAACTTATCGGCTAATAGGGGCGCTTCGCTACTTACGCTTACCGCTTCATCTACGTATAATTTCAACTCGTTTTCGTCATAAACGATACGCATTCCGCGCCCGCCTAAAACGTAGCTTGGACGCACTAATACCGGATAGCCGATTCGACTTGCGATTTCAAAGATCGCCTCCCGCGTCGTCGCCGTTGCGCCGGCGGGTTGCAGTAGTTTATTTTCTTCGACGAACTTGGCGAATTTTTCGCGATCTTCCGCAGCGTCGATCATCTTTGCCGACGTACCTACGATATTAGCCCCCATAGCGCTAAGACTTCGCGCTAATTTAAGCGGAGTTTGCCCGCCGAAATGCACGATAATTCCGTCCGGTTTTTCGCGCTCTATAACGCCGCGTATATGTTCTAGCGTGATCGGCTCAAAATAAAGAACGTCGCTTGTGTCGTAATCGGTGGAGATCGTTTCCGGATTGCAATTAACCATAATCGTTTCTACGCCCATTTCGGCTAACGCAAAACTAGCGTGAACGCAACAGTAGTCAAACTCTATTCCCTGTCCAATGCGATTTGGCCCTCCGCCTATGATCATCGCGCGTTTTTTATCGCTCTTTCTTGGCTTGATCGGTTTTGGATAACCCGGCATAATAGAATATAGATACGGAGTGAGCGCTTCAAACTCCGCCGCGCAAGTATCGACCTCGCGGTATTTAGGCTCTATGCTAAGGCGCTTTCGCGCCAAATAAATATCGTTTTCGTGTAGATCGAGCCCCTCGTTTTTATTAAGCAGTTTCGCGATCATTTTATCGCTAAATCCCATCGATTTTACTTGCGCCAAAACGCGAGCGTCGCTTAAGAGATTAACGCCGATCGTTTTTTCTCTTTCTACGATCGATTCAATCTGATATAAAAACCAGCGATCGATTCGGCTAAGCTCGTAAATCTCATCGACGTTAAAGCCCTGCCTGAAAGCCTGCGCGACAAACAAAATCCGTCTTTCGTTGGGACGGCGCAATTCGCGGATAATCGTTTCTTTATCGCAATCGATGGGATCAAAACCGCACAGATTGGTTTCTAGCGAGCAAAGCGCCTTTTGGATCGCCTCGCAAAAGGTATTTCCGATCGCCATCGCTTCGCCTACGCTCTTCATCGCGGTCGTCAAAGAGCTATCAACGCCCGGAAACTTCTCAAAGTTAAAGCGCGGGACTTTGGCGACAATATAGTCGATCGTCGGTTCAAAACTAGCGGGCGTTCCTGTGATGTCGTTTTTGATCTCGTCTAGCGTATAGCCGATCGCAAGCAAGGTGGCGACTTTGGCGATCGGATAGCCCGTAGCTTTTGACGCGAGCGCGGAAGATCTGCTTACCCGCGGATTCATCTCGATAACCGTCATTCTGCCCGTTTTTGGTTCTATCGCAAACTGAACGTTGCTTCCGCCCGTATCCACGCCGATCTCGCGCAGAATCGCAAACGAAGCGTCGCGCATATTTTGAAACTCCTTGTCGGTAAGCGTCAGCGCGGGCGCGATCGTGATAGAATCGCCCGTATGCACGCCCATCGGATCAAGGTTTTCGATAGAACAGACGATAATACAGTTATCCCGTTTGTCGCGGATAACCTCCATCTCAAACTCTTTCCAGCCCAATAGCGACTCTTCGATCAGTATCTCGTTGATCGGGCTAGCGTCCAAACCAAACCGCGCCAATTGGCTGAACTCATCGATATTATACGCCACGCCGCTACCGCCGCCCGCAAGGGTGTAAGAGGCGCGGATAATCAGCGGAAAGCCGATCGCCTCCGTAGCCTCGATCGCCTCGTCGATATTGTAGGCGTAACGGCTTCGCGGCAGATCCATTCCGATCTTTTGCATAGCCTCTTTGAAGGCTTGGCGATCTTCGCCTTTTTTGATCGCGGCGGGCGAAGCTCCTAAAAACTTAACGCCCTCCAACATTCCCTTTTCATACATTTTCATCGCGACGTTAAGCGCGGTCTGCCCGCCCATAGTGGGCAAAATAGCGTCCACGCCCTCTTTTTTGATGATCTCGTAGATAATATCTTCGGCGATAGGCTCGATATAGGTTCGATCGGCGAATTCGGGATCGGTCATAATCGTCGCGGGATTGCTATTGACAAGGACGACGCGATAACCCTCTTTTTTAAGCGTTTTCGCCGCCTGCGCGCCAGAGTAGTCAAATTCGCAGGCTTGACCGATCACGATCGGCCCCGATCCTACTAGCAAAATCGTTTTTATATCGGTTCGTTTGGGCATAAAGCTACCTTATTAGAGTGTGAGTAAATTGGCGCAATTTTAGCCAAACCGCGCTCAAGAGCGCCCTTTTAGCGCCGCCGTACGCCGCCATTCCTGCGCAAGCCGGTCGTTTCGCCGACACTTTTATACAAAAGATGCGATAATTGGGGTTGTTCAGGGCGACGTAGAACGAAGGTGTAAGACGTAACCAGAGGTTTATTAAACGCATTGGATTTAAGGCTACGCGATTAGCGCGTAGCCTTACAAATCGCCTCTTTTAATCGAGCGCGATCTGCGCTTTAACCCATAGCGTTCTGCCCGGTTCGTTAACGCGATCGGTCTGCTCGTATCCTGAAACCATAACGCCGCCCTTGCTGATAAACTCCGCGTAGGTTTTATCAAAGAGGTTATCGACCCCAAAGGCTATCTGAACGCTTTTATTCCAACGATACGCGCCGTTGATCGAGAAAACGCCAAAACCGCCGGCTTTGTCCAAATCCTGCCCTACAATGTTGCCCTCGTTAAGAGAGTAGCGATTTTGCGAAGCGACAAGCCTCCAAAGCGCCCCGATCGACCATTCGCCGTCGTCCCAATCGAGATTTAATCGGCTCTCCAAAGGCGGCGTTTGACCTAACGGGCGATCGTCGTCGTCGTTTTGACTGCGCGTATATGCGATACTAACCGCGCTCTTCCAGTTTGGCGCAAACCTGTAGCTTACGCCCGCTTCGCCGCCATACGTCGTAGCGTCTACATTTCGCGCGATCGTAGCGCTTCGCGTCGTCATCATACCGGCGGGCTTTTCATATTGGCTTTGGATCAGAATATAATCTTCAATCTTGCCGTAAAAAAGCGAGGCAAAGCTCTGTAAATCTTCGGAGTTCCACGTTAGCCCTACGTCGAGCTGCGTCGTTTTTTCCGTTTCAATCGAATCAAAAACGGAAACGCTATTTTCCGATTCTTTGTTGATCGCCTCCCAAAAATCGGGGGCGCGTTCGCTTCTACCAACGCCTATGTAAAACGCGCCGTTATCCAAAAAGCCGCGCTCGTAGCGGATAAAGCCGCTTATCAGGTTTTCGTCGCGGGTTTTGTCCGCCGTAGGATTGGCTACCGTCGCCGCCGACATACCGCTTCCAACGCTTATGCTTTGGCGTTTATCCGTCGATTTCCAAGAGTCGCTACGCGCGCCTACGATCAGCGTATTTTCGCGATTGGCTTGGAACGTAAGTTCGCCAAAAACGCCGTAATCCTGAAAACGCGCGTCCTCCACGCGCTCTTTATCGCCGTAGTAGTTTGGGCCCGTATTCGATCCGCTGCGCCCCGTATGTTTGTTGGTTTGCAGATCGCCGCCCGCGATCAGCGCGATAGAGCTTGTAGGCGTAAAGGTCAGCTCCAGCCGTCCGCCCCGCGTTTTGCGATCGGGATTAGAAGCCATAGCCATACCCGACGACGTTCGCAAGCTGTAATTATCCATAACGTGATCGATATAGTTATGGTACGCCTGCGCTTTGATCTCGTATAAAACGTCGCTAATCGCCGATTTTTCAAACTTGATCCCGTAGTTTTCGCGGGCAAACCTGCTACCGTCCATACCGCGATCGGCATACGCCGCTTCGCCGTCGCTTTGCGCGCCCGAAATCTCGATGAGCGTATCTTTGTTGGGCGTCCAGCCAAAAGCCGCGCTAGAGCTAGCGCGTTGGTAGCGCGAATGTACTTTTTCGCCGTCGCCGTCTTTGTAATCGCTCGATTTCGCGTTGGTAAAAGCGGTCTTTGCGTAGCCGTATTCAAAACCGCCCTCGATCGCCGCAAACTCTTCGTAGCGATCAAAACTCGCGATCGTAGCCGATAGATTCGCCTTGCGCGTCGGTTCGGCGTAGTAGCCGCGATCGCGCTCGAATAATACGGAGCCTGCGGACGATCCCGCGCCGTGAATCACGCTTTGAGGTCCCTTTAATATCGTTACGCGATCGTAAGAGTCTGGAAAAACGTAGGCGGTAGGGGGATCCATTCGCCCGCCGCAACCGCCGAGTATCTGTTCGCCGTCTAGCGATATATTAAGACGCGAAGCGCCCATACCGCGAAACGACGGATCGCCGTCTATGCCGCCCTTGCGCGTAACGCTCATACCCGCGACGGCTTTAAGCAGAGCCGCGCCGTCGTTCGCCGGCAACGGCTGTTGCGGCGATTTCGGATCGAAGCTAACCGATAGCGGCGTTTGCATAATAGGCGCGGTAATCACGACGGGCTCAAATGAGATCGCGTTTTGCTTCTCTTTCGTCCCCGATCGATTGCCGTGTGTAAGATCGCTTGACGAATTGCGATCGTTTGCCGCGTCGTCGTACGTCGATCCGTCGTCGTGGCAGCCGCCCGCCGTTAGTTGCGATTCGCTCGAATTATGATCTTCGTGATGAGCCGCCAAAACGGAGGCGGATAAAAACAGCGCGATCGCCGTTAATTTAGATAGCCGCGCGTTAGAGCGCGACAAAATAGACAAAATTGCCATAGAGAGAACCTTTTGGTTTAAGATATGCGTTGAAAACGCATTGCGTCGGGTTTTCACCGACTACAGGCATTCAACAGGCGTTCATTTGCGGGGGGGGGGGGGGGGGGGTAAAATTTAAAAAAAAAAACGAACCATCGTTTTCAAACTTTAAAAAAATGGCAAAATTATAGCAAAAACCGTAATAACCCCGCCGCTTTCGCTGGATTATAAACCAAAACC
>JAISOU010000070.1 GCA_031275395.1 Helicobacteraceae bacterium
GCTCTGCGCTTCCTAAAAGCGCAAGCCTAAAACGCCTTAGCCGAAGTCGCTTTCGTTTAAGGCGATCTCTTTGCTTGGCAAGCGCAAAACGCCTTGAAAGGACACGCTAAAATCGCAAACGAATTGAGGTATTATGCGCGGACGACTGTCGCGCAATTACGCGCTAAGATCGGCTAAATCCATTCGGGCGATCTTGTATGAGATCGCGCCGTTTTCGATATTAACGATCGTAAAAAACTCTTTGCTTTCGATTAAATAATCGCCGTCTGCTTGAACGCTAAAAGAGGATATATCTAGTTTTTTACCCACGAAAAGATCGCTATGATCTTTTGCGTAAAAATTGCGGGGTAGTTCGATATATTTTAGCGGATCAAGCGGCTTTTCGCCGTCGTAAGAAAAACGCCCTTCGCTAAGACGCTCCAAATAGCTTAACGATCCTTCGCAACCGAGTTTCGCGGCAATATCGCGTCCAAGCGATCGTATATAAGCGCCTTCGCTTACAGAACATTCAAAAGATAAAAACGGATTGTTATAAGCGATTAGTCGCAGATCGCAAACCGTAACTTTTCGCGGCTTAATATCGACCTCTTCGCCTTTTCGCGCTAATTTATACGCTCTTTGCCCGCCTATTTTAAGCGCGCTAAAAGCGGGCGGAAACTGTTCGATCTCGCCTAAAAACTCGCTAAAAACGCCCGCGATCGACGCGCTATCCAAACGCGGCGCGGCGGTTACGCGAGCGATCTTTTCTATATCGAGCGAAGGGCTTTGCGCGCCGAGCCACAATGTCGCTCTGTATCGTTTAGGCGTTTTGGCGAGGTATGAAAAAAGGCGCGAATACCGTCCAAACGCGACGATCAGAGAGCCTTTAGCGCAGGGGTCTAACACGCCCGAAAAGCCCGCGCTTTTAACGCCGTAGCGCCTCTTTAGCCGCGACAAATAACTATTCGAGCCGACAAACAGCGGTTTTTTTGCGACAAATAGGCGATTCATTTTCGTTTAAGTTCTAAATCCTCTCTCTTGTTTCTCCTCTTTTCGCCCGCCGTTCGCGGATTTTGGCGCAAACTCGCGGCAGGCAAAACCGCTACTGGCAAACACTGTCGCGCTGGGAATATGAACGTCTTTGAAACCAAAAAACGCGCAGGCGTAAGGGCGGGCGTTCTCCCACGTGATCTTAAAATGGCGGCATTTACGGCAATCGATCCGTTCCATTATGTATATCTTAACCAGCCTCCTGTTAAAATACGTTTCAAAATCCAACTAAGGCGTTTCGTGGCAAGCAAAGATCTCACCAGTTTTGAAGAGATACAACCAATCGACATTGAAGAATCGCTAAAAACAAGCTATCTTGACTACTCTATGAGCGTCATTATCGGGCGCGCTTTACCCGACTTCCGCGACGGCTTGAAACCCGTTCATCGCCGTATTCTCCACGCTATGAACGAACTAAACCTATCGCCGCGATCGGCGTATAAAAAATCGGCGCGTATCGTGGGCGACGTGATCGGTAAATACCACCCGCACGGCGATACGGCGGTTTATGACGCGCTTGTGCGAATGGCGCAGAGTTTCTCTATGCGCGCCCCGCTGGTAGACGGGCAGGGCAACTTTGGCAGCGTCGACGGCGATAGCGCGGCGGCTATGCGCTACACCGAAGCGCGAATGACGGCGATCGCCGAAGAGCTGTTGGCGGATATAGATAAAGACACCGTCGATTTTATCCCCAACTACGACGACAGCCTCCAAGAACCCGACGTGTTGCCAAGCCGTATTCCGTCGCTTCTCGTCAATGGTAGCGGCGGGATTGCCGTAGGAATGGCGACAAATATACCGCCGCATAATTTAGAAGAAACGATCAACGCGCTTGTTTATCTTATAGATAACCCCGACGCGACTAGCGACGATCTGATGAGTTTTATTCCCGGACCAGACTTTCCCACAGGCGGTATTATCTACGGCAAAAAAGGCATAATCGAAGCGTATCAAACGGGGCGCGGGCGCATAAGAGTACGCGCTAAAACTCACGTCGAGCAAACCGCAAAAAAAGAGATGATCGTTATCGACGAACTGCCCTATCAAGTCAATAAAGCGGCGTTGATCAAGTCGATCGATGAATTGGTTAAAGAAAAACAGATTGAAGGCATTAGCGAAGTGCGCGACGAATCCGATCGCGACGGTATGCGCGTGGCGATCGAGCTTAAACGCGACGCTTTAGCGGAAATCGTGTTAAATAATCTCTTCAAATCAACGACAATGACCGTAACTTTTGGGATTATTATGCTTGGCATTTACAACAAAGAGCCTCGCATTTTGAACCTAGCGCAAACGCTTACAATCTTTTTGGCGCACCGCAAAACGGTCGTGATTCGCCGCACTATTTTTGATCTTGAAAAAGCGCGGGCGCGGGCGCATATTTTAGAAGGGCTTAGAATAGCGCTGGATCATATAGACGAAATTGTGGCGCTGATTCGCGCAAGCAAAGACGTGGAAGGCGCTAGAGCGGCTCTGATCGAGCGCTTTAGTTTTAGCGACAAGCAAGCGCAGGCGATCTTGGAAATGCGTTTGCAACGTTTGACGGGACTTGAACGGGACAAGATCGAAAACGAATACCAAGAGCTTTTGAAACTAATCGAGAAACTTAACGCGATTCTAAAGAGCGACGAACTGCTAAACAAGACGATTAAAGACGAGTTTTTAGAAATCAAGGCGCGTTATCCTATGCCTCGCTTAACGACGATCGAAGACGATTACGACGATATAGACGTAGAGGATCTGATTCCCAACGAACCAATGGTGGTTACGATCACTCATCGCGGCTATATCAAACGCGTTAATCTAAAGAGTTACGAAAAGCAAAATCGAGGCGGCAAAGGCAAACTTGCCGTAACGACCTACGAAGACGACTTTATCGAGAGTTTCTTTGTGGCGGACACGCATAATACTTTGCTCTTTGTTACCAACAAAGGGCAGTTATATTGGCTGAAGGTTTATCGTATTCCAGAGGCGGGACGCGGAGCGAAGGGCAAAGCCGTCGTAAATCTTATTAACTTACGCGAAGACGAGAAGATCAAAGCGATCATTCCTACGACGGATTTCGACGAATCAAAATCGCTTGTATTTTTCACGCGAAACGGACTTGTGAAACGCACAAAGTTAAGCGAATATAGCAATATCCGAAACGTTGGCGTTCGCGCTATCAACCTTGACGAGGACGACGAGATTGTAACGGCGCAGATCGCTACGTCGGAAACAAAGGAGATATTTATCATTACCGAAAAGGCGATGAGTATCCGTTTCCCGATTAGCGACGCAAGAGAGTTAGGACGAGTTACGCGGGGCGTAACGGCGCTGAAGTTTAAGATCGGAGGCGATTTTGTTGTGGGCGCGCTGTTGTTAGACAGCGAAAACGCGAGCATTTTAACGGTAAGCGAAAAAGGTATCGGAAAGCAGTCGATGGCAAGCGAATATCGTTTGCAATCCCGTAGCGGAAAAGGCGTAATCGCTATGAAACTTACGCCTAAAACCGGCGCGCTTGTCGGCGCCGTAATAACCGATCCGCAAAAAGAGTTAATGGCTTTAACCGGAGAAGGCAAAATGATCAGGGTCGATACGGAAACGATCCGCAAAGCGGGACGTAACACCAGCGGCGTTATAATCGTTCGCGTTGAAGGCAAAGATAAGGTCGTTTCGATCGCTAACTGCCCCAAAGAGGAGATCGAAGAAGACGAAGAAAGCGCCGAATAAAATAAATATAAACGGCAAAAATCGTTTTAGCAAAAAGATATTTTTGAAGGACGATTTTTGCCAAACTTGGGCGATCGGGCAATAACAGACGACAAAATTAAAGCGCTTGACTAACAGACATAGTTTGTCGCGCTTGACAAAGCGCTAAAATCGCCGCGCGAGATAACCAACCCCCGCGTATCCGCGTCAATTTTAATTTTTACCTCTTGATCCGCTAAATGCTCCTATGATATACGCGCCGCCTGATTTATCGCCGTTTAGCTCGCTGGTAGTGATGATCGCATTTGTATGGGTTATGAAAAAATGCCTAGGGGAGAAGGGTTTTTTCAAAAAAACCAAATACCCCCCTCTTTTTCGCTTCCATTTTTTAGCCGTTCTTTGCCAAATAAAACGCGCCAAATAACGCCTTATTCGGTTTCGACAAACTTAGAAGCGATAACCCGCCGTAAAGAGAACGGAACTTACGCCTTTAATCCTCTTTTTGTAATCAACGCCCGAAAAGCTCATCTTAAACGCTCTATAATACCAACCTTAAAGGAGCGTTAGATGAAAAAGTTGATATTGGGGCTGTTGGCGATAAGTTTTGCCTTTGGAGCAGAGGGAGTTTTTCGCTACCAAGTAGGCGATCTGGAAGCGATCGCCATCAAGGATCGCGATACAAATATGGGCAAGGAGATTCTCTTAGATCCCGACGCTCCCATTGTGAAAGAGGTTTTGGCGGACAATCAAAATCCGTCGTCGATCAACGCTTTTGTCATTCGTTCGTCCGCGCCGCAAACGCGGTTTCCAACCATACTGATCGATACGGGAACGGGCGGCGATATTTTCGCCAACCTCAAGGAAGCCAATATCGCGCTCGATTCGATCGAGATTATCCTGATCGCCCATATGCACGGCGATCATATCGGCGGCTTGATCCAAAACGGGAAAGCTACGTTCAAGAACGCCGCCGTTTTTTTGCCGAAAAACGATCTTGGCTATTGGCTTGGCAGCGGGGACGACAACAAAAAGGCGGCTATAGCGTTGCAGGAAGTTTATGGCGATCGGCTCGCGACCTTCGAGTGGGACAAGGAGATCGCGGGGGCGATCAAGACGATCAGAGCGGAAGGGCACACCCCGGGTCATAGCGCGTTTTTGATCGAATCCAAAGGGCAAAAACTCTTTATCGTTGGCGATCTGATCCATTCGATCAAGGTTCAAACCGCCGATCCGACTCAAAGCGTCGTTTATGACGTCGATCCCGTTTTGGCGGCTTCCACGCGCAAAAAACTGCTCAACTACGCGGCAAACGCCAACTTACAGATCGCGGGAATGCACATTCCTTTTCCGGGTATCGGCAAGGTCGTTAAAGAGAAAGACGGCTTTAGATTTACGCCTATTGAAAGGCCTTAATCGCGTTTTCGCGATAATTACTAAAAATTATTACAAGGTAGCTTATGTCCAACGAAGAAGATATTCCAGAAGCGCTTTTTTTAGAAAAGCTAAAGGCCCGCGCCGATCAGGCGAAGGGCGAGTATGACGGCAAATTTCGGTTGAAAGAGGACGCGTTTGGTATCTATATCGACAATAAAACGATCGAGTCGCTGATCTATCACGACACGCAACAGATCTACAAAGACCTGATCGCCAAAGCGGTCGAATACGCCAAAAACTCTTACGCGGCGCGTTTTGAAGCGGCGAAAATCTTAAGCGAACACGGCATTGTGATCAACAACGAAACGATAAGCGGCGTGGTAAGCGGCGAATACCCCTACATTCGCGCCCAAGCGGAGTGTTTCGTGTGGTCGCAGATCGTAGAGTGTCGCGCCTCGCTAAGGGTGATCAACAACAACGCCCGATTAACGACGATTCCCGTATCTCGTTTTGTGGCGCTTCACCTTTACGATTACGATCTATCTTTCGAGGGTAGCGACTATATGCTCAATAAAAAGTCGAGGATCGACGAAAACGATCAGCATGTTGTAGAGTTTGACGGCGAAACGTTAATCGCCGGCGAAGTTTCGGCGATCAATAAGTAGTAATAAGTTCGTATCGTTGCGAAAGATAACGCTTTCGTAACGATAGCGTTAGTCTAGCGGTTCGTATGTTTTATGCGCTATATCGCGTTTGATAATATAAATGTCGCTTGGATCGTCGCAAGGCGCGGCGAGATAGTCGCCGATCCTGCCCATAAAGTATTTTTCCGTATCCCAACGAGTAAAAACCTTCGTTTCCTTTTTAAGCGGCGCGGCGCGGATAATTTTTTGCGCTTTTGGCAAGCAACTTTGCGCGAACGGCAAAATAGAACTCTTTTCGCCGCTTCGCAAGTTTATGATTGTCGGCTCGTATTCGTTGCGGCGGATATACGGATCGCTTAAAACGTCGTAACTCTTTTCAAAATTAGACCTTTCAATCGGATATATTTCGCCGTCGACGCCGATCATAAGAAAAATATCTTTGCGCGTTTTTGTATCTACGTCGCCTTCAAGGGTGCGGACGCGAATCGGCGCGCCTTCGGGAAAAATATCCGTCGTTTTAACAAAACCGACCAATATCGGCAGTTTGCGATAGCGCGGAAACGAAGCTAGATCGATATTGTGATTGTTTGCGTAGATAAAATCGTAACGCGACTGATACTCTTTGATCTTTTTGGCGATAAAATCTTCGGGCGCGGCGTCGTCTATCGATCGTAAAGAAAAGTAGCCGCCGGCTTTTTCCTGATTGCCGCCGCCGCTACCAACTTCGTCGGTAATAAAAACGGCTAACTCGTTTGCCATCGTTTCGCGCACGCAACTTCTGATCGAGAGCTTTATCCCCGCGTTGTGCGGCGCATAGACGACGCAACAGTCAAAACTTTCGACCTGTTTAGCCACGTCGCTAGCAAAGCCAAGCAGATTTGGATCGCACTCTTCGGCGCTTATAAGCCCGATCGAGCCGATCTGGCGCGACGAGGAGAGCGCGTTTGCGACGATTCGTAGCTCGTCGATCGTCAAAGCGGAGTTTCTTAGTTGCTTGATGATCGTATGATCCGCGCCATCAAAATCGGCTAAATCGCGATCAAGCGGGTGGCGCGACTCCGCGCCCTCTAGCGTGTCTGTCAGCAAGCCATAAACCAGCGCGGTCGTAACGTTCGGATTGGCGGCAAAATCAAACCCCTCTTTTCGCAACAGATCCCAAATAAGCGTCGCGCAGCTGCCTAATTGCGGTTGAATAACCAGATCGTCGGATTCGGCGACCTCTAAGCGATGATGATCGAAAACCGCGAAACGATCGCACGCAAAGCGCGTAACGTTGCCCGCGCCGTATTGACAATCGACCGTTATTAACAGTTTTGGACGATCCAACTCGCTAACGTATTCGAGCGGAATATTCAGCAGTTTGACCATCAAAACGACGTTTGGTTTTTCGATCTTTTTCGCGCCGGAATATACGAGCCGCGTTCGTACGCCGCGTTCGGTCAAATGCCGCCACAGAGCGAATCCGCAAGCGATCGTATCGGGATCGGGAGCGTCGTGGCATTGAACGATTGTTTCGTCGTATAGGGCGATCGCTTTAAGCGTCATTATCCCGCGACCCTTTCTTTAATCTACCGAGAGCAAACGGATAGCTTTTATCGATAATTTTTAAGTTTTTTGCTATCTTTAGAACGCTCATATTTGAAGTATTCTATCATAATAATCAAGACGCTTCAATTGCTCAATTTTATCATTATAGTTTATTAGATAATAAACATTTCCTCTTTTAGCAAAATATACGCGGAGATGATTTCGCCATATAAGACATCTTAAGCGCCGTTATTCGATCTGCGATCTTCGATCGCGCCGCCGCCGATCAGCGATTGCGAAACGCCGCTCGTATAGGCGATGATCTCGCCCTGCGCGTTGGGCGCTACGTTTCGGCTTTGATTGAGGCGTAGGCGCAATCGCCGCGACGACAAGAACCGTTCGCGTAGGCGCAACCGATAAACGCGCAAAACGAATTGGACGTTTGCGTCCTTTATCTTCTAAAGTTACGAATGTTTATTTGGGTTTTTGCCGTCAAAGTCGCGCTTGTAAGAATCTCCGCGTTATTATAAATCCGAATCTCATAACGTCCGCTTTCTTTAGGCGCTAGAAACGTAACGCTTTGGTTTTTCTTATCGACGATTTTCGTTTCGATCGGCTCGCTTGAAGACGACCATATACGCCATACGCCTATCGTTATGCGTTTGTCGATCGAATCCCCTTTGACCCCGCTAAGTTTGATCGAGATTTTCTCGTTGGCGTTATAGGTCGTTTTATCCGTAGCGATCTTGTATGAGTTGGAAGCGCTTCTAACGACCGTAAAACGTTTAGTCGCAAGTAGCGCTCCGCCATTTTTGGCGTAAGCTCTGATTTCAAATTCGCCCGCTATTCCGGACGCGCGCAAAACGATTTTTTCGCCCGCAGACTTGGTTTCGCGGCGTTCGATCGGTTCGCGTTTATCCGCGTCGACCTCGATAATCTCGCAGACGAAACCTCCTTTTGCGCCCTTTTGCGCGGCTTTATCTAACCTGATTTCGATCGGCTCGGCGGGCGCGTATTTGGTTTTTACAAGCGCAATCGCGCCGATGGGCTTTCCCTCTTTTTGCTCGGCTTGTAGGAAACTTTTGATCTCGTTTTCGTATCTATACGCCGCGAAACTTAGAGCCGAAACGATCGCGATAAAAACGAAAGCGCATGCCAAAAAACCTTTCAAACTCGCCTGCGAGGATTTTGGGATATTGTTCTGCGCTAGGCAGACGCATAGCTTTTTGGCGATCGACGCGGAACCGCTTCCGACTACGCCTTGCACCTTGTTTAGTCCAAGCGCGAGTCCGGGCGGTAGATTTTCGATCGGATCGAGATAGACCGGGATAATCTTCTTTTGCCTGCGAAAAGCGTATTCGATCTCGCTTTGAACAAATAGCGAACCGACCGCCTCGATCGACAAAAAGACGATAAAAATCTTGCACTCGTCGATCGCCCTTGCGATCTCGTCCGTCCAAGTAGAGCTGGCGCGGATTTCGCGGTCATACCAAACGCTATAACCGGCTTCCGCAAGACGATCGACGACCGACGCGACGATTCTCGCGTTTTCGTGCGCGTAGCTGACAAATGCGGACGCCATAAAACTTCCAACTTTCCCGCGCTAGCGGTTTTGTCTGATTACGACGATTTTAGCGCCGCGCCGCTTGAGCGCCGGAAAAACCGCGAACATCCTTCGTTCGCGCAAAAAGTTGCATAATTTTAGTAAAAAGACTTGACAATGGTTATATCAATGTTGTATAATCTCATTAGCGCTTAAAGCAACAGAGCGCTAATTTATTTAAGGAGTTCCTATGGCGTTACAACGATTTGATCCATTTCAAGAGCTTCGCCGTCATTTACTTGACGCGTTTGGCGAAAAGGGCGACGGCGCGTCCAATCTGTCTAGTTTTAGTCCCGCGGTTAATACCCGCGAAACCGATTCGGCGTATCTGATCGCGCTCGATCTGCCGGGCGTAGAAAAAGACGGGATTACGGTTGATCTCAAAGACAACGCGCTAAGCGTTAGCGGCGAACGAAAGTTTGAAAACGAAATCAAAGAGGACGACTATTACCGCTTAGAGAGCCGTTACGGACGTTTTGAACGCCGTTTCAGCTTGCCCGACAACGCCGATCCGGAGGCGATCGAGGCGGTTTTCAAAAACGGCGTTTTAACCTTGACGCTTCCAAAAGCTCAATCTAAAAACGCAAAACAGATCGACGTTAAATAACCGATCGTTTTGCTTTTATCGCCCGCTCCTTTGTAAAAATGGGAGCGGGATTAAGTTACCCCGCAAAACCAACGCTTGTAATGCAAAAGCTAGAATCCAACGCATTTGTAAAACCTACGCATTTACCCGCAAACTAGCGGGGTTTTATACCCGTATATCCAACAACCTAGTCGATTCTTGCGCCTCTTTTTGAGGAAGCGCGGCGCGTTTTTTGCGGGCGCGCTCCTTCTCGTCCTCCTCTTTTTTCTGATGTTCTCGGTCGGGATTAACGCTTGCGTTGGCTTCCGCAGGTCTTGTCGCCTCAATCTCTTGGCGCTGATCTTGGGCCAAAGCGCCTGAAACCATCGTTTGAAAATCGGTTCTACTCTGCGCCTGCTGTTGCGCTTGCGCGGCGGCGGGCGCGTTTTGATTGGCGTAAATTACGCTTCCGATCGGAGTTATCGACATCGTTGCCTCCTAATCTAGCCGAACAACCACGCTTTTCTGGCGCGAATAGGTTACGTGAGCGCCGTATTCGATTTTGACAAATTGGCGCTTAGTATAATCGACCAAATAATCCCCTTTTTCACTAAGCGAAAAACGCGCGCATAGTTTTGCCGCTTTTTCAATCGCCTCGTCGGGAAGTTCGGCTTTGGCGGTTTGCACGATCAGATGCGCGCTTGGTCGTCCTTGCAGATGAAACCACACGTCGCGGGCTTTGGCGCGTTTAAGTAAAAGCGCGTTGCCCTTTTCGTTGCGCCCCAACAAAGCTCTGAAACCTCCTATTATAAACTCTTCTATCGGATCTTTGGCGCTTTTTTTAGCGCTTTGCCTCTGTTTTTTGGGCATAATCGTTTCAAGATCGTCTAAGTTTTTCGCCGCCGCCGCGCCCAAAACAAGCCGATCGTAAAAGGCGGCGCGCTCCTCCAAACTTTGGCGTTCTTGAAATACGCCGAGCGCTTTGGCGCGCCATTTTTTAGCGCGGGCAAATTTGCGTTCGGCTTCTTGTTGCGGAGTTCTTAAAACCTCCAAAGCAATCAACCGCGTTTTGCCCTCAAAATCCTTGATCGCCGCGTTAGAGCTATACGGCGCAATTTTGTTTAGATTCGCCAAAATCAACGCGCCCTCTTCGCTTGCGATCGCGGCCGCTTCTTCTAGCGCTCGAGGCGAAAGAAGCGTCGCTATGATCAACCTTAAACGCCGCGCCTTTTCGTTCGCAAAGGCGATCGCGGCGCTTTTGCGGCGTTCTAACTCCTTGCGCTCGAGCGCTTCCAAGCGCGATCGCAAAACGACGCGAACGTCGCCGATCGGTTCAACTCTGGGCTTAAAAGGCGGTTTTGGCGGCGCTTCGTAGGGAATCTGAAGAGCGGTAGTCCTTTTTAGGCTCTCCAAAATAACGCCGTTTTCGTCCAGCAAAAGCGCGTTAAGGCGGCGCGGGACAAACTCTAAAACCAGCGTCGTTTTGGTTTCTTTCCAGCCGTCGCTTTTTGCGAGCGCTAAGAATACGATCTTATCGTCCGCGCAGACGGTTATGTTTTCGATCGCGCTTTGATTAACGGCGCTCGATAGTAGTTTATCGAACGGCGCGTTGAAATCCCGCTCAAGACGTTCGCGTATAAAAGGCGCAAAAAGCGGCGCGCCCGCCGTAAAATCGGCGATCCAACTTTCGTCCTCGAAGCGAAGCGATAACCTATTGTCGTCTATGCGCCTAGCGCTTACGAGCCGCTTTTTGCTTCGTAAAATATCGACGATCGCTTTAAGTTCGCTATACTTCATAGTTATTCTTTTTAAGGCGATTTTACCATTATGATCTACCGCCGTTTTCTGAAACCTTTTGGCGATCGGCTTTTCGCGTTGATTCTGCTGATCTTATTTTCGCCCGTTATGATCGCGATCGCGCTGATCGTTTGGGCAAAACTAGGATCGCCGATATTATTTAAGCAGATTCGCCCGGGACTTAACGCAAAACTTTTTAAGATTTACAAATTCAGATCGATGAGCGACAAGCGCGACGAAAACGGCGAATTGTTAAGCGATAAAGAACGATTGGGGCGTTTTGGACGTATTTTGCGATCGTCTAGCCTCGACGAACTGCCTCAACTTTTTAACGTCTTTCGCGGCGATATGAGTTTTATCGGGCCGCGCCCGCTTTTATGCGAATATCTGCCGCGATACAACGCCTTTCAAGCCTCGCGCCACGAAGTTAAACCGGGCATAACCGGTTTGGCGCAGGTAAATGGACGAAACGCGCAAAGCTGGAAAAAACGTTTTGAATACGACGTTTATTACGCGAAAAACGTCGGCTTTTGGCTTGATCTAAAGATCGCCTTTCTTACGATTAGCAAAGCGCTAAAACGCGAAGGCGTCAGCGAGGACGGAAACGCCACAAAATCGCCGTTTATGGGGGACGAAAACGGAGAGTAAACGACGAGCAAAAAATTATCGCGGCGATAGAAACAATCGTCAAAAAGACGCGGCAAAACGGGATTATTTATCTACCAAACAAATTGCGCCCGTAATTAAACGGATAATCCGCGCCCAACTTTAAGCGTTGATTTTTTCTACGCGAAGACGAAGACGAGAAACGCCGTTAAACGAATCGAGAAAAACGGCGTAATGAAAGCTAACGCGATCGCCGATATTTAGCTTTCGATCGCCTAGTAACCGATCGGCAAAAAATAAGATCGCCTCTAAGTTATCCACGCGATCGCAACTAAGAATCAATCGTAGATGAGCGCCGTCTTGCCCCATTTTTTTGCAATCTTTCACGAGCATATTTTTTGCGATAAAAATAGGTCTTGGATTACCTTCGCCAAAAGGCTCGAAGCGATCGATTATTTCGCATAGTTTTCGCGCGATCAAGAGCGGGTTTAATTCGCCTAAAACCGCTCTATTTTCGACAAAATCCGGTAGTTTTATCCGCGAGGCGGCGGCATAAAAAGCCTTTTTAAACTCGTCGATCCGATCGGCGGCAAGGTTAATGCCCGCAGCCTTTTTATGCCCGCCGAAACTTTTAACGTATTTTTCGCAGGAAGCGATCAGGCTTAATATATCTATTTCGCCGTAGCTTCTCGCGCTCGCCTTTGCGTTTTGCCCGTTAATCGCGATCGCGATCGCAGGTTTGTAAAAACGCTCGGCTAAACGCGCAGCCGCTATCCCGATCGCGCCTTCGTTCCAGCCGTTTGCGCTAACGACTATAGCGCTCTCTTTTTCCGTGCATTGCGTTAAAGCCTCGCCAATAATCGCCTCTTCGATTATCTTTCGCCTTTTCGCAAGATCGTCAAGTTTGGCAAGACGCTTAAAAGCCTCTTCGATCGTTTCGGATCTTAAAAAGTCGTAGGCTAAACGAGAATGCTCTATTCGCCCCGCCGCGTTAATTTTTGGCGCGATCTTAAAAGCGATTTGTTCCGAATCGATAGGCGCTTGACAGATCGACTTTAGAGCGATCGCGTAAGGGCGTCGGCAGAGATTCAGTCGTTTAATACCCGTTTTTGTCAGCGCGCGATTCGCTCCGTTTAACGCGACGCAATCGGCGATCGACGCGAGCGCCACAAACGCTAAAGCTTCGTTTAGATCAAACTCTACGCCAAGCGTTCGCGTCAAACTAGCCGCAAAATACCACGCGATCGAAGCGCCGCAAAGCTCTTTATATTTTGACGGACAGTCGGGCTGTCTGGGATTGATTATCGCATAGGCTTGCGGCGGAGTCTCTGGGCATATATGGTGATCGGTAATAATTAACGTTTTGCCCAACTCTTTTGCTCTTTTAGCCGTCTCGATCGCGTTTATTCCGTTATCGACAGTTACGATCAGATTCGCCTTTATTCGATCGATAATTTGCGGCGAAACGCCGTAACCCTCTTTGAAGCGATCCGGTAAATAAACGCCGTATTTTGTTTTGGGAAACTTTGCCTTTGCGCAATCAAAAAAATCGCTTAAAATTACGCTTGCGATCACGCCGTCTGCGTCGTAATCGCCTACGATCTCGATCGCTTCGCCCTCCTCTAAGGCGAGCGCGATTCTTTCGGTAGCTTCGCGCATACCCTTAAATGCGCTCGGCGATTCGATCTGATTTAACTTTTTAATCGCGTCGTTTTCAAAACGGGATTGCAAAATCGCGCTTAGCTCCTCAAACGAATCGATCATAATAAAAACGCGCGAACCGATTAAAAAGGCTTAAGAACGACTAGGACGACAATCGCGATTAAAAAAAGCGTGGGAACTTCGTTGAAAAACCTAAAAAACTTGCCGCTTTTTTCGCACCGGTCGGTTTCGAGGAGCTTTCGTAAGTAACCCGCGTAAAAAAACCAGCCGATCAGGAGCGCGACAAGCGTCAGTTTGGCGTGCATCCAGCCGCCGCCAACCAGTAGCGGAAAATTTGGAAAGTAGTAAAAAAGCATAGCGCCGCCCGTGATTAGCGTTACGACGAAGGCGGGCAGACTGATGTATTTCCACAACTTTAGCTCTTGAATCTTGACGATGCGCGTATATTCCTTGTTTTCGTGGTTCTCGGCGTGGTACACAAAGAGGCGCGGCAGGTAAAACATACCCGCGAACCACGAAACAACCGCGATTATATGGAGGGCTTTGATCGCGTCGTATGTGAAAATCACCTTGAATCCTTATAGTTTTTGAGAGATTTTATCTAACTTTAATTAGAGTTGCAATTAGAAAGGCGGAAATGTTTAGAGAGCTATCTTGGGAAACCTTTATATCGCGCGATAAACCGTGCCCCTATCTGGAGGGTTGTTCCTGCGCGACGCAATACCGCTTCGGAGGAGTTGGCGACGCGCTTTATGGCGAGTTGCTCCAGCGCGGTTGGCGGCGTTTTGGGCGGCTATTTTTTCGCCCCGCGTGCGCCGCGTGTTCGGAGTGCAAAAGCGTCAGAATCGATCCCAATAGCTTCGTTTGGAGTCGATCGTTTCGGCGCGTTTTGAAAAAATGCGAGCGTATCACGCTGAAAATCGACCACCCCGCGATTTGCGACAAACGCTTGGAACTTTACGAGCGCTATCATAAAGAAAGGGCAATCTCGCGCGGCTGGGAGATGGAAAGCTCCGATCCCGACGAGTATGATTACGCCTTTTTGGAGAGCGATGGAAATTACGCCTACGAGTTCGACTATTACTACCTTGATCGGCTAGTTTGCGTCGCTTTGGTCGATATACTGCGCGTAGGAGTTTCGGCGGTATATTGCTATTACGAGCCAGAAATGCCCTCTTTTTCGCTAGGCGTCAATTCGATCTTACGACAGACGCTTTTCGCGAAAGAACACGGATACAAGCGGCTTTATCTAGGCTATTTCGTAAGCGGCGCGAAAAGTCTAACATATAAGGCGCGTTTCAAATCCTACGAGGTCTTGCTCGATCGACCCAGTTTGAATCAAACGCCAAAATGGATAAGCGATTATGCGCTAATCTAGCGGCGAATTTTAATAACGGCGGATAAATTGAAACAGGTTGAAATAAAAGACATATCGAAAGACGTGGCGGTTGTTCGCACCTTTCAAAATCTTATCCCTCGCTCAGAGCCGATCGGCGAAGAGATAGCGCGAACGCTCGACGATCCAAATATACCGATAAACGTTAAAAGCCGCGCCGTTTACGCTTCGGCTGGCGTTATTATGAACGAGCTTTTTGAAAGCGAGATCACGCCCGAAAAAATTCACGAGGCAAAAAACGCGATCGGCGCTATTATAATGGGCGTTATGAGCGACAAGATAACGTGCTCCTCTTTGATTAGGGTTAGCTCTTATGATTACTATACATATACGCATTGCGTCAATGTCGGAGTTTATGCCGTAGGACTTGGCAAAGAGATAGGACTTTCGCATAAAGAGCTGGAGAGAATCGGTAGCGGCGGAATCTTGCACGATCTTGGAAAAGCCCGCGTCGATCTTAACATTGTAAATAAACCCGGGCGGCTAACAAACGAAGAGTTTGCAAAGATGAGAAATCACCCCGTGTACGGCTACAATATCTTAAAAGAGCAGTTGGAAACGGACGAGATTATTTTAACTAGCGTCAGACACCACCACGAAAAACTTAACGGCGCGGGCTATCCCGACGGCGTTACAAACGCGGATCTAAGTTTATACGCGCGAATCGTAGCGATCTGCGATATATTCGACGCGCTCTCCACAAAGCGAAGTTATAAGCCCGCGCTCTCAACCTTCGAGGCGTTAAATCTTATGAAAACAAAAATGCAAGGCGAGCTTGATTTCAAACTACTAGAATACTTTATTCGTATGATGGGCAAAAAATAGAGGTTTTTACGGTTTAATTCGTCGCTAGGCTTAATCCGCAAACTTTAACGCGCCTTGCGGCGTAAGTTGCTTTGCGTTAGCCGCCGAGATGTTTTTGTGCTTTATCAAGGAGCGGAAAGGTAAAGGTTAAAAAGACGCTTGCCGCCCCTTCCGATCTCTATTTGCCGTATAGGGCTAAACCGCTCTAACGCCTCTTTTTCGCCGATTAACTCGCAAAAAAGCGTCGTTTTTGCTTTGCTTTCTTCTTTATTTAGGAAGCTAGGACAACTTATAAAGGATTGGTTTGCTATAATTACAGTCCTTTTGGACAAAGTACCCTCGCTGGCTTAAACGCCGGCGGGGCGTAATTTCAATACCCCTTGCGCGCCTTTTCTACGGTTATCAAGCGTTTTGCTCGTAGCGTCCGTAACTCTTGGCGTTTGCTCCCTATTTGTCGCGTAAGATTAATTTGCATTATGTTTTGATTTTGAACGGGATTAAAAACGGCTTAAAGCTCCTTACGCGGGTTGCGTAAGTTATGGTGCCGAGAGGGGGAATCGAACCCCCACGCCTTGCGGCGCCGGATTTTGAGTCCGGTGCGTCTACCAGTTCCACCATCTCGGCTTTTTGCGCGTGATTGTAGCAAAAATACCTAAAAACGCCAAAAAACGCGGGCGAAACGCCGTTTTATCAAAAAGGGATTAAAATTGCTAGCCCAATCAACGCAAGAAAGAGGAGAATGAAGCGTTTATCGATCGTATTGGCTCTAAGCGCCGCGCTATTTGCGAAAACCTATGTTTTAGAGGATAGCTATATGATCGACGGCGATACGATTCGCGCTTCGCATATCGTCGGTATAGAAAAAGAGCAAGATTTTGTTATCGATCGGTTTAATAATAAAAACGCCGTTCAGTTTCCGTTTAATAAGTTGAAGCGGATTTTTGACGAGCGCAATATATCGATCGATTCGCAGGCGGCGATCGTAACTTTTTACTACTCTAGCTCCGTCGATTACGAGATCATAAAAGAGAGAGTTAAAGAGCGTTTTATAGACGCGTATCCAACGATTATTATCAACGAGATTAACGTGAAACCTTTGTCGTTTAGCGATATTGGCGCTTTAGAGATCGTTCAGATCGATATTTCGCAAAACGCGCTTAGAGGGAATAAGGGCAGTTTAACCGTCTGGTTCGGCTCCGAAAACTCAAAGGCTAAAAGGGCGTTTTTTTCTTTTGAGATCGACGCTAATTTTCGCGTCTTGCAAGCGACAAAACAGATAGCGCGGGGAACGATACTAACGCAGGATAACGTTAAAGAGATTTTGATCGCTTTCGATCGCGTCGGATCGTCGCCTATCGATAAGTCGTCGCTCGGAAAGATCGCGGCGAAAAACAGATTAAATAAAGGCGATATGATTACCGAGCGTTCGATCGCTTTGATTCCAGACGTAAGAAAGAACGCGCAGATCGCGACGGAACTTGTTAGAAACGGAATAAAAATATCGTTTATAGGAATCGTGCAAAAAGACGCGGATATTGGCGAGCTTGTAACGATCAAAGATCAAAATAAGCGCGTTTTTACCGCTAGAATTATCTCAAAAGAGTTGGCGAGGATCGAATGAAAATTATTGTGGGGGTTAGCGGCGCAAGCGGCGCAAGTTTAGGATTGAAAGCTTACGATCTGATCCCAAGCGAACATCAAAGGTTTCTTGTAATTAGCGATAACGCAAGGGCGGTTTTGAAAAACGAAGAAGGATATAAAAACGACGATATTGCGGCTCCGATCGCAAGCGGATCGTTTGGCGCGGACGCTATGCTTTTAGCGCCGTGCAGTATGAATACTTTGGCGAAAATCGCCTGTGGAATCGCGGATAATCTTATTACCCGCGCCGCCTCCGTAATGATTAAAGAAAAGCGCAGATTTACGATCGCGCCGCGCGAAGCGCCTTTCGATCCGATCGCGCTTGAAAATATGCTTAAACTTTCGCGCGTTGGCGTTATTATCGCGCCGCCGATTTTGTGCTACTACGCCGATCGCAAAACGATCGACGATATGGAGCGTTTTATCGTCGGCAAATGGTTTGATCTTTTAGGGGTTAAAAACGATCTTTATAAACGCTGGAGCGGCGGCGTTAATCTCGATTAAACTTAACGTATTTAGGCACGGTTGGAACGTATGTTTCATCGTCCCATAAAGCGCTTGTGATCATCAGATCGGCGCTGTATCGATTGCACGCGATCGGCACGTTGTGAATCCTGCATTGGCGAAGGAGCATTTGAATATCCGCTTCGTGCGGTTGCGGATTAAGATCGTCTATCAAAAAGATCGCCAAATTGATCTCGTGGCGAACCACCATTGCGGCGATCTCCGCGTCGCCTCCGAGAGGTCCTGAATTCATACATATAATATCCGCTTCGATCCCTCTTTCGTCAAAAGCGCTTTTGATCAGTCCGCCCGTCGTTCCCGTGCATATTAGTTTATGCTTTGAAAGCGTATCGGCGTTGAAAGTCGTCCATTCGACCATATCGACTTTGCGTTGATCGTGCGCGACAATCGCTATCGTGAGCCTCTTATCCAAATATAGTCGTTTCATTTCCTTCCTCCTTTGATTCGGAAAATCTTAACATCTCTCGCGCTTGAATTATATCCTTATCGCCGCGCCCCGATATATTGACCAGCGCAATTTTGCCCTTTAGATCGAGCTTACGCAGGTAAGCTACCGCGTGCGCCGATTCAAAAGCGGGGATAATCCCCTCGCTTCTGCTTAACCACACAAAGGCGTTTAGCGCCTCTTTATCGGTAATCGAATCGTATTTGACCTTGCCCGACTCCTTTAGCGCCGCGTGTTCGGGACCTATGCCAGGGTAGTCCAACCCCGCCGAAACCGAGTGCGCCTCCAAAATCTGCCCCTCTTCGTTTTGCAACAGGTAACTTAACTGCCCGTGCAAAACGCCTCGCGATCCGCGCGCCAAGCTCGCGCCGTGTTTGCCGCTGTCCAACCCCAAGCCGCCCGCCTCGATCCCGATACACTGCGTTTGCGCGTCGTCCAGAAAGTAATGAAACGCGCCGATCGAGTTGCTGCCGCCGCCAATGCAGGCGACTACATAATCGGGCAGTTTGCCGCAAGCTTCAAATATCTGCGATCGCGCTTCGTAACTGATGATCGCCTGAAAATCGCGCACCATCATCGGGTATGGGTGAGGACCCGCAACCGTGCCGATAATATAATAGACCTCTCTGGCGTTTGTAACCCAATGACGAATCGCCTCGTTCATCGCGTCTTTGAGCGTTTTAGAGCCGCTCTGAACCGAATGGACTTTCGCGCCCAAAAGCTCCATTCTAAACACGTTCAACGCCTGACGCTCCACGTCCCTCGCGCCCATAAACACCTCGCACTCCAACCCCAGCAAAGCGGCGATCGTCGCCGTCGCTACGCCGTGTTGCCCCGCGCCCGTTTCGGCGATCACCTTTTTTTTGCCCATTCTTTGCGCGAGCAAACCTTGAAGAACTGTGTTATTGACCTTATGCGCTCCCGTGTGGTTGAGATCTTCGCGCTTCAAAAAAATCTCCGCTTCAAGCTCGCGGCTTAGGTTTTTGGCGTAATAAAGCGGCGTAGGGCGACCAACGTAATTTTTAAGCAGATCGTTCGCCTCGCTCCAAAACGCCTCGTCGCTTCTTAATTCGCGGTAGGTTTTTTCAAGCTCGATAAGAAGCGGCATAAGCGTTTCGGGCACAAACCGCCCGCCGAAAACGCCGAAATGCCCGCTTTGATCCGGATCGTATTTTGACGGTCTAGGAATATACATTTAATCGCCGTCGACGTCTAAAATGGAGTAAAAGTTTGTCAGCTTTTTGATCCGCTCGTCGCCTTTGAGCGCGAAAAGATTAACGACAAACGCCGCTTCGACGCACTTTGCGCCGATTCGCTCGATCAGCCTGATAGAGGCTTCCGCCGTGCCTCCCGTAGCGATCAGATCGTCGATAAATAGCGCCCTCGCGTCTTTGATCGCGCTAAAAGCGTCGATATGAATCTGCACTTCGTCAAAGCCGTATTCGAGCGCGTATTTTTCGCTCGCGGTCGTATAGGGCAGTTTGCCCGGTTTTCTAATCGGCGCGAAACCCGCGCCAAGCGCGATCGACAACGGCGCGCCAAAAAGAAAGCCGCGCGCTTCCGCGCCGACTACATAGTCGATTTTCGCGTTTTTGTAGCGATCGGCGAGATGATCGATAATCGTTTTGAAGGCTTTTGGATTGCCGACGATCGTCGTAATATCCTTAAACTGAACGCCGGCTTTTGGAAAGTCGGGAACGTTGCGGATCGATTCAAGCAAAAAAGCTCTGTCTTTGCTGGATAAACTCATTTTTTTCCTTATAGTAGGGCTTCGATCTTACTTTCTAAATCTTTAATTTTGTGGCGGATACGCTCGTTTTCAATGCGGTATTGAGCGTTGCGGGCTTTGAAAGCCTTCACGTCGTTTCTTAGGCGGCTCATCTCCTCGTTTAGAATATCGGTGTTGCCTAAACTTCTTTGGAGTTGAAGCTGGTATTTGCGTATAAAAATCTCCGCCTCTTTAAGCGTTTCTTTTAGCGTCTGATTGCTTTTATGCTCTTTTTCCAATAAGTTTTTGTAATAAAACGCTTTGAAAAAAAGAAAGCCGACCGCCAAAATCACGATCGTTACGTAAATCCACTCTAGGAAAAACACTTATCTTCCAATTCGGCGATCTTTTTAAGCCTAGCGCTATGCCGTCCGCCTTCAAACGAGGCGCTTACCCAAGAGTCCAAAACCGACTCCATTATTCCCAATCCGATCGTCCGCGCTCCTAGGCATAAAACGTTCGCGTCGTTATGCTCCCTCGCCATTCGCGCCTCGTAAGAGTTGCGCGCCAGCGCGGCGCGGACGCCTTTATGCTTATTGGCGGCTATGCTCATTCCGATTCCCGTTCCGCAGATCAAAATCCCGAACGCCTCTTTATCTTTTAGAACCTCTTCGCAGACTTTCGCCGCGTAATCGGGGTAATCGACCCGCTCGCCGTCATACGCGCCTACGTCGATTATTTCGCGGCGAAAAGTATTTCGCAAATAGGCGATCGCCGCGTTTTTCATCTCGATCGCCGCGTGATCGCCGCCAATAAAGATTTTTTCCATAGCGCGGATTGTAACAAAGATCGTCAAAATCGCCGATCTTTCGACGATTTTTTTTCATCGTTATAAATCAATGATTTTCCGACAAAATATGCGATTGCGAGGCGCTTAGAGCTTTGAGATAGCGACGCGGTTGGCGGCGCTAGGACGGACGATCACGCGTTCGCCAACCGCAAACTCTGCGTCGCCGTCCGTCTTGTATTGCCAAAGAGTGCCGCGAAACTCGACTAAACCGCCCTCTTTGATCGTCCCTTCGCCTTCGACTAGCAAGAACTCGTCTTTTTGCTCGTTTTTGCGTTTGACGATTATGCGTTTTCTGAACGACAACATCAAAATAAACCCGATCGCAAGTCCGATCGCGCTCTGCCAAATCCACGCTTCGTTTCCGATCGCCCAGCCGACCGCGCCGCTGATCGCAAGTCCGATTCCGTACCATAAAAGATAGAAACTGCCCGTTACAAGCTCCAACGCGATTAACGCCGCGCCCGCGATCAAAACCCACATATTCAGTCTTTACTAACCGCTTTTTTGAGCGTGTCGCCCAAAATCGTCAAAGATCCGATCAGATCGACCGCTTCGTAAGGCACGACGACCTTATCTTTACTTGGATTTTTAGCAAGCTCGTTAAACGCCGCGATTCGATCTTTTGCCAGCAAATACTCCGCCGATTGCGTATTTTTGCCGATTGCGACCGCGATCGCCTCGATCGCCTCTTGTTGCGCTTTTGCCACCGCTTTTATCGAAAAAGCCTGCGCGTCCGCCATACGCTCGATCGCCTCCGCGTGCAAAAACTGCTCGGCTTTGTAGGCTTCGGACTGCCTGATAACAGCCTCTTTATCGGCTTGCGCTTTTAGCTCGATCGCCCGTTTTTCGCGCTCGGCTTTCATCTGCATGCTCATCGCTTCTTGAATCTCGGTAGGCACGGCGATATCGCTGATCTCGATGCGCGTTACCTTCGTTCCCCAGTTTGCGCCCGCCTCGTCCAAAATCACCAGAATACGCGAGTTGATATGTTCGCGGTTGGATAAGATTTCGTCCAGCGTCATAGAACCGATCTCGCTTCTTAGCGTCGTTAGCGCCAGATTCGCCACCGCAACCTGATAATTTGTAACGTTGTAGGTCGTTTTATACGGCTCGATCACGGCGATAAAGACGATTCCGTCGATATGAATCGTTACGTTATCGCGCGTGATTACCGGTTGGCGCGGAATGTTGATGATATGCTCTTTGGTGCTAAGAACGGCCGCGACGCGATCAAAAAACGGAATGATCCAATTAAAACCCGCGTTTAGAGAGCGGTGAAACTTGCCAAGCCGCTCGATTATTTTTATTTCGGCTTGAGAAACGATCACGATTCCCTTGAAAATCGTAATTGCGATGATAACGCCGATAGCGATTAAAACTACCTGAGCGCCAGATAACTCTTCCATCTTTATTCCTTTGATTTTGGTTTATCCGCATAAGCATAACGCAAAATACCCTTCGGGAGTAAAAACAAACTATCGCTAAAATATCGTTTTCAACGAAAAACGCGAGGAATTATGAGAAAAACAATATATCCCGTATTAGCGGCGCTCGCGCTGACGATCGGTTGCTCTCAAAAAGACGTTTCCAACCAAAGCGCGGAGTATTGGTATCGGCAGGTTTCCGAGCAGATCGCAAGAGGCGCTTTGGAGCTTGCGGGCGATCGCTACTCCAGTTTGGCGGGAGAGCATTTCGGATCGCCGCTTTTAGCGGAAGCTACGATGATGATGGCGTTAGCCCATATGGACGCGGAGGAGTATCTGTTGGCCAATTTTTATCTGGACGAATACGCCAAACGTTTTGGCGCCGCGCGCGATTCGGATCGAATCGCCTATCTGAAGCTGCTTTCAGACTATCGCGGAATTAAACGCGCCCTGCGCGATCAAAAGCTGATTTTGGACGTTATGGAGCGATCGGAGAGTTTTGTAAGCCGTTTTGGTTCTAGCGAATTGAAGCCTTTCGCGGCGGCGATCAACGTCAAAACAAAGCTGATGAATAACGAGCTTAGTAAAAACGTAGCCGCCCTATATTTGCGGCGGGACAAAGAAAAAGCGGCGCAATACTACGAAAAACAGGGCGAGTTCAAACCGATCGAAGACGGCAAGCTAGAATCGTCGAAAAGCTGGTGGCTTAGAAGTTGGTTTGAGTGATAGAAGCTATGCAAAAAGTCAGTTTTCCCGCTACGATACCGTTGATTATCGAAAGCGATCTGTTTTTATATCCGTTTATGATCTCGCCGCTTTTTTTAAGCGACGAAAGCGCGATCGCGGCGGCGCACGAAGCCTTCGCAAACCAAACGCCCGTTTTGATCGTAGCGGCTAAAGAGGGGGGATCGGGCTTTTACGACGCGGGCACGATCGGGCTGATTATGCGCAAGCAGACCTTGCCCGATAAGCGCGTAAAAGCTCTGTTTCAAGGCTTTTCGCGGGGGCGGATCAACGAGTCTGCGCCCGCGGTTACAAAAGGGCGCGTTATCTTTGTCAGCGTTTCGGAGATCGAAAGCGAAATGTATGACAAAACGCAAATGGACGCGCTGGTCGAGAGCCTTAGAGAGAGCGCAAAATCGCTTTCGGCGGTTAATCCAAACTTTCCAAGCGACGTCTTGGGCGCGATCGCCGATTTTAGCGATCCAAACCGCACGATCGACTTTATCGCCAGCGCGTTACGGCTTAACCATAGCGAATCATACGATCTGCTTATCGAAACGAACCCTGAAAAACGGGTGATGAAACTGCTTGAAATTATCGTTAGGCAAACCGAAACCGCGAAGTTGCAGCGCGAGATCAAAAGCAAGGTTCATAGCAAAATCGATCAGGTCAATCGCGAATACTTCTTAAAAGAGCAGCTAAAACAGATCAGAAAAGAGCTTGGCGAGGACACGCAACGCGACGAGGAGATCGAGGAATACCGCAAAAAACTCGACGCGAAAAAAGCCGCTATGGGCGAAGAGGGCTACAAAGAGATCAAAAAACAGCTTGATCGTCTTGGGCGCTCGCACCCAGACAGCGCGGATTCAAACCTGTTGCAAACGTATATCGAATGGGCGCTGGAAACGCCTTTCGGGGAGTATTCCAAAAGCAGATTGAGCGTTTCGGCGGTAGAAAAGCGCTTGGCGATCGACCACTATGGATTGAAAAAACCAAAAGAGCGAATCGTAGAGTTTTTCGCCGCCAGAGAGCTTTTGGAGCGGCGTTCCGCAAACGCTAAGGAGATTCGCGGCGCGATTTTGTGTTTTGTGGGTCCGCCCGGGGTGGGCAAAACAAGTCTGGCGCACTCGATCGCCAAAGCCTTGAAACGCGAACTGGCAAGGATCGCTTTGGGCGGTATGGAGGACGTAAACGAGCTTCGCGGACATCGCAGAACCTATATCGGCGCTATGCCCGGGCGCATTGTTCAGGGGCTGGTAAGCGCTAAAAGTATGAATCCCGTGATGATCTTAGACGAGATCGACAAAGTAGGACGCACTATGCGCGGCGATCCGACGGCGGCTTTACTGGAGATACTCGATCCGGAGCAAAACGACCATTTCCGCGACTACTATCTAAACTTTTCGATCGACCTTAGCCGCGTTATCTTTATAGCGACGGCAAACGATATAGGTTCTATTCCCGCGCCCCTGCGCGATCGTTTAGAGGCGATTTTTATAAGCAGCTACACGCCGCAAGAGAAGATCGAGATCGCAAAACGCTATCTGATCCCGCAGGAACTTAAGAAACACGGATTAAAAAAGGAAGAGGTTAAGTTTTCGCAGTCGGCTTTGCGCGATATGGCGGAGAAATACACCAAAGAGGCGGGCGTGCGAAACCTGCGAAGAGCGATCGCTCAGGTTTGCAGAAAAGCGGCGAAAATCCTACTGGAGGGCAAATCCGACGCCGTGTCGATCGGCTCTGAAAATATCAAAGATTACCTAGAAAAGATCGTTTATGAGATTGAGCGCGTAGGCAAAAAACAACTTGTGGGCGTGGTTAATGGGCTGGCTTGGACGCCGGTTGGCGGCGACGTGCTGAAGATCGAGGCGATCAAGATACGCGCCAATAACGGAGGATTGCAGCTAACGGGCAGTCTGGGCGACGTAATGAAAGAATCGGCGCAGATCGCTTACAGCGTCGTAAAAACGCTGATCGATGAGAAAAAGATCAAGATCGATGAGAAATCAATCCCAAAAAACCCCGAAGAGAAAAGCAAAAACATTACGCCAAACGCAAGCGAGATATACAACCGCCACGCTATACACCTCCACGCTCCCGAAGGCGCTACGCCAAAAGACGGACCAAGCGCGGGTATGGCTATGGCGTGCGCGATCGCCTCGATATTAAGTGCCAAAGCGGCTAGAGGCGATATGGCTATGACGGGCGAATTGACGCTTACGGGCAGAATCATTCCGATCGGAGGGCTTAAAGAAAAGTTAATCGCGGCGCACCGCGCCAAGATGAAAACCGTTTTGATTCCGCAGAAAAACTACGAAGTCGATCTCGACGAGATCCCAAGCGAGGTAAAAGACAGCTTAGAAATTATCCCCGTTTCGCGCATAGAGGAGGCGATCGAACATACTCTGACGTAATTTCTCGCCGTCCCCGCAACTTTAGCGTAGCCCCGCATTCCTCCGCGCCTACGCCCCGCGAAGCGCCCGCTCGCGGAGTGAAACGGAGGAGCGCAAGGCGCGAAGGACTTTAGCGTAGCGCGTACCCGCGCGTAAATCGCGAAGGAAGGCGGGAATCCCGATCATTCCCAAACTCAGCCGCATTTCTACAATGCCAATCCAAACAAACCCGCATTGCAAGTATTGTCGCTAATA
>JAISOU010000025.1 GCA_031275395.1 Helicobacteraceae bacterium
TTTTTTGGGGAACAGACTATATGCCCGTTAAGGTTGCGATTATCACAACGTCTTAATTATGATCGCTTATCGCTTTGGGCGGGTTTATTTTCTTGCCAAAGTGGTTTCGCCCCCCCCCCCCCCCCCATTAACTTCCGTCCAAAGTTTGGGATCGTTGTCCAGAAAACCGATTACGTCGTATTTTTGCTCTACGCTTGACATAATCATTTTTGCGGTTCCGCCAGAACCGAAAATAAACGCTTTTTGCTTCATTGAAACTCCTTTTATGAGATTTGCAATAGTAATATAAAGCCGCTTTTACCTTCAATAGCTTTTAGTTTTAGAAATAGATTTGATACTATTGCGATCGAAAAGGATTTTTATGAAACTTTGCGTTTTTGATTTTGACTCTACTTTAATGGACGGCGAAACGATCGATATTTTAGCCTCCGCTTTTGGCAAAGGCGACGAGATCGCGGCGATCACGCAAGAGGCGATGAACGGCAAATTGGATTTTTTTGAAGCGATAACGCGCCGCGTAGGAGCGTTAAAAGGAATGTCCTACGACGAGGCGATAAAAATATGCGAAAATCTGCCCTTGACGAACGGCGCGGAACAAACGGTTGCGGAACTAAAAAAACGCGGTTATATCATAGTAATTTTTTCGGGCGGTTTTCATATAGCAACCGATCCGATAGCCAAAAGACTAGGCGCGAATGCCGCGTTTGCAAATATACTTCGCCAAAAAAACGGCGTTTTAACGGGCGAAGTCGGCGGAGAAATGTTGTTTGACTTTTCTAAAGGCGATATGCTATGCCGCGTTCAAAACTTATTGGGCGCGGACGAAACGCAAACGATCGCCATAGGCGACGGAGCGAACGATCGCGCTATGTTCAAATACGCCGCGACAAAGATCGCTTTTTGCGCTAAAGAGATTTTGAAAAAAGAGGCTAACGCGATCGTAGATGAAAAAGATTTGCGACGGATATTACAATATACGCCTTAACTTAAATAATCCGCGCCAAAAGATTCAAGCTCGTCGATTGGCTTAACAATCATATCGTTAAATTGTCCTTTATTGTATGTGCGCTGACGTTTCGCGTATTGCGCAGTGTGGATATTGATCAGATTTTCTAACTCTTCAATCGTAATTTTGCCGTCGATATAATCTAGCGTTTCTTTTACCCCTATCGCCTTAAAAGGTTGAGCCGATCGCGGCGCGATAGACAAAAGATTTTTGATCTCGCCTACCATATCGCTTTCAAGCATTTTGCGCGTTCTTTGTTTGATCCGCTCGCGCAAAATATCGATTGGTAAAAAAAGTTCCGCGATTACTACGTTTCGCAAAATGGGTTTTGGCGGATTGGCGTTAAACCAAATCGTCGGCGTTTGTTTGCTTGCATAAGATATTAGCAACGCTTTTTCTATACGGTAACGATCGTTTGCGTAAATCTTTGCGGCGTAAATTGGATCGATTGTCTTTAACTCGTTATATGCCGCGCCAACGTCGCGTAAAAGATCGTTAATTTTTGATTTTATTTCGTACGTAATTTTTGGAATTGGCGAAAGTCCGCCAATTAACGCTTTCAGATAAAACCCGCTTCCGCCAACAATAATAAGATTACGATCGCTCGCCTCGCAAAAGGCTTTAGCGCGTAAAAACTCCGCGATAAACTCGTCCGCGCCAAAGCGTTCGCTCGCTTGAACTATATCTAACCCAAAATAGGTTAAATCCTCGCGTTCGATCTTTGTAGGTTTTGCGGAGGCGACGTCTATTTTTTGATACGCGCATAGCGAGTCCATCGATAGTAAGACGGCGTTTGTTTTTCGCGCGATCTTGTGCGCCAAATCGCTTTTGCCCGACGCGCTCTGCCCAATGATCGCCAACGTTTTCACGGCGCCGCCTTTATTTATAAGGTTTAACCAGCGATCAGGGCGGAAAGCGCAAGCTCGCTTAACGCGGTTGCGAAGCGATCGCTGTCGTTTGGACAACGGGCGACTAAAAACTCTTCGTAGCCGATCTTTTTCGCGCGGTTAAAATAGTCGATCGCAAGCTCGTAATCGGTTTCAAGATTATCAATTGGAAAACTTAGCGGAACGATTAAAAGTTTTCTATGTCCTTTGCGATATAGTTCGTTAATAGTTTGCTCTAGCGAAGGCGTGATCCATTTAAGAGGCCCCACTTTTGATTGATAGGCTAAAACAGTTTCGTCAAAGGATAGATTTTCCAGCGTTAATCGTTTAGTTAAAATCCGCGCGTGCGCTTCACATTCGGTTTGATACGGATCGCCTTTATCGACTACGCTTTGCGGTAATCCGTGAGCGGAAAAAACCAGCGCGAATTCGCTCGCGTTTTTCGCGCCGAGAACCTTTTTGATCTCGTCGATAATAGCGGCGTTATAGGTTGGGTGATCGTAAAAACGATCGACGCGCGATATTGGCAAGCTAAAGGCGATCTTTTTCATCTCGCTGTAAAAACACTCTAGCGAAGAGAGGGTGGTCGCCGTAGAATATTGGGGATAAAGCGGCAGCAAAACTAATCTTTTAACGCCGCTTTTTTTAACCTCCGCGACCGCTTCGCTCGTAAAAGGCGGCGCGTAACGCATAGCGATAAAAACGCGCGCGCCGGCGATTGCGGAGAGTTTTTTCGCAAGCGATCGCGAGTGGCTTAAAATAGGAGAGCGATCGCCGATCATAGCGTAATGCGAAAGCGCTTTGGATTTGCGTTTCGAGGCGATCAGCCATGCTAATAGGTAGCGAAGCGGGCGCGATCCGATACGCAAAATATGACGATCGCGAAACATATTTTTAAGAAATATAGAAACCTCTTCTTCGTTTGCCGCTCCGCCCATATTCAGAAGCGCGATTCCATAATCAGACAAATATATCCTTTTGCGCCGCTTTGATATTATAAATGTTAATCGTTGCGATCGTTTTTAGAGCTTTGACGCGCATATTCTCTACTTATTTTATCTTCCATATATTCATATACCGTTTTACCGCGATTGATCGCTTTTTGCAAGATAAATAATTCGTAAAAAACGACGCAAACGCCAAGATACGGAATAAACCATAAAGCGACGGTTTTCGCATAGTTTGGTTTAACGGGATAGCGATCCATAAGTTTTGCGATCAACATAAAATCGACGTTAAACATTTTGTATATTCCAAAGCCGAACGACATAGCAAAATTCAAAAGAACGCCAAACGCCAATTCGTATTGATAATCAGTTAATATTTGTTCCATTTTTACGCCTCCTCTTGATAGATAAATCCGTTTGCGTTTAGTTTAGCGCGAATTTGATTTTGATGTTCCTCGCCTTTGGTTTCGAGCGCTACCGAAACGTACGCGTCGCCGTAATCGAGCGTCTTAGCGGTGCGATCGTAATCGATATGAACGATATTGGCGCTTACCGACGACAACGCTTCCGATAGCTTTTGCAAACTGCCCGGTTTGTCGATCAGAGTTACTTTTAAGAGCATTTTACGATGCGATTTGACCAGACCTTTTTCAATGATGACGGAAAGCATAGTAACGTCTATATTTCCTCCGCTAAGAATAACGCCGATCTTAGCACCTTTTTTCAAATCTACGCGATTGTGCAATAGCGCCGCCACACCTACGGCGCCAGCCCCTTCTACGACTAATTTTTGTTTTTCTATTAAAAATAAAATCGCGTTTGCGATCTCCTCGTCGTCTACCTCTACAATTTCATTTACTAACGCTGAGATATATTCGAAAGTAGCCAAAGATACATTCTTAACCGCTATACCGTCCGCGATCGTGCGAACGCTTTGCGAATTAAGCAGTTTTTTAGCGTAAAACGAGTTTTTCATAGCGTTAGCGCCGCGCGCGTTTACGCCGATAATTTTAATATCTGGCTTAAGCGCTTTTGCCGCTACGGAGATACCGCTGATCAATCCGCCGCCGCCGATTGGCGATATAATCGCGTCCAAATCTCCGATCTGTTCTAACATTTCGAGCGCTAACGTCCCTTGCCCCGCAATTACCATATCGTCGGCGAACGGGTGGATAAAGATTAAATTATGTTTTTTAGCGTAAGATAGCGCGTAGTCGTAGGCTTCGTCGTAATTCGCGCCTTGTAAGATCACGTTTCCGCCCAAACTTTTTACGCCGTTTACTTTAAGAAGCGGCGTGGCTTCTGGCATTACGATATAACTTTTCGCGCCAAAATGCCGCGCCGAATAGGCAACGCCTTGCGCATGGTTGCCCGCGCTTGAGGCAATAACGCCTTTTGCGCGATCGGACTCGCTTAACGTCGCTATCTTATTAAACGCGCCGCGTAGCTTAAAACTACCCGTATTTTGTAGATTTTCTTTCTTAAAATATACGTTAAAACCCGTCCGTTCGCTGACAAATGGCGCGTATGCGAACGGGGTTTCGGCAAGCGCCGGAGCTAAACGCAATCGCGCTTCGTTGATCTCTTTAATCGTAATCATTTTATAAACTCTTTATGCGCTTTCATAACACATTGATCTTGGATCGCTAAAAGGTTGTTTTTCTTAACGATTTCAAGCGCCGCGTCGTTAATAATTCCCTCTTGAAGCCAAAAGACCTTAACGTCGCCGCGTTTTATAATCTCGGTCGCCAACTTATCGGCAAAAACAGCTTTGCGAAACATAACTACCATATCGACATTTTTATCGACTTCGCCAAGCGTCCGATAAACCTTTTCGCCCAATATCGTTTCGCCGCTCGGATAGATAGGGATAATTTCGTATCCGTTCGCTTGCATATATCTGGCTACGATATGGCTGGCTTTGGTTTGATCGGGCGATAGACCTACGATCGCTATCGTTTTAACGCCGTTAAAAATCTCTTTGTAGTCGGTTTGCATCTTTGTTCGCTTGCGATTTTTTGAGCGCGAACTATATCCCAATTTCGCTTTCAGAGAACGGCGATCAGCGCGGTTTGCTAAAATACGGGCAAAAAAAGGAGCGAAATGGGAGTTTTAGCGACCTTCTGTAACGCGGTTGCGAATATATTAGATATGGTCATTACCGCTTATTCGTTCGTAATAATTGTCGCGGCGGCGATTAGTTGGGTGCGTCCCGATCCGTATAATCCGATCGTTCAGGCGCTTTACCGCCTTACCGAACCGTTGTACGCCTTCATTCGCCGCTTTGTACGCACAAACTTTGGCGGGTTTGATTTTGCGCCGATCATCGTCCTTTTAACGCTTCAGTTTATTAGGCTCTTTTTTGTTCGGCTACTATACTCCGTCGGCTCGTAACCGATCGGAATCGCTTTTGCTTTGAAGTTAAAAAGGAGCGCAGACGTTTAAAACATTTGGCGCAAAGGCGCTAACTATCATCTTAGCGAGCGCGACGCTCGGAGCGATTATCGTCTATGTCGTTACCAGCATAGGGTTTCGGGAGCTTTCCGAGCGTAGCGCGCGTAAAACGCTGACAATGGTAAGCGAGTCGATCTTTCAAACCTTGCGCCTCTCTATGTTTAGCGGCGATCGGATCGTGATCGAAGAGGCGTTAGAGCGGGCATACGGAATCGAAGGCGTCCATTCGCTATCGATTATGCCCGACAAAGAGGTGATCGCTACTTTTAGCCTACCGCAAACATTCACCAACGATCCGGACGTTCTGCGCGTTTTTTCGACCAAAGAGGCGATATGGCAGGAGAATGAAAGCGAAGACGGGCGGCATATGCGGCTCTTAAAACCGCTGATCGCCGAACCGATCTGCGTTCGTTGCCACGCGTTAAATCAGGTAAACGACGTTTTAGGGGTTATGGATCTATCCATATCGACGCGTTGGAGCGAAGCGGTAATCCGCTCTTCGCAGGCAAAACTCGGCATATTTATCTGCTTGGCGCTTCTGTGCGCGATCCTATTTGCGGTCTTTTTTACGCGAATGTTCAACAACAAACTTCGCGCCTTACAAACGGGGCTTTTGGACTTTTTTGGTTTTCTTAACCAAACAAAGTCGAAAGCGAACCGTCTAAAGATCAAAAGCGGCGACGAAATCGGGCAGATGGCTGAAGCGCTCAATAAAAACATAGCGCGAATCGAACGCGGTTTGGAGCAGGATCGCCGCTTTATCGCGGAAGCGACGCAGATCGTTTCAAAGGTTAATATCGGCTTTGTCGGCGGTCGTCTTGTCAGCGAGGCGAACAGCCCCGCTCTCGCGGCTCTAAAAGAAACGATGAACGCTATGATCGCGGCGCTGGAGCATAATATCGAAGAGATTTTGCGCGTGATGAAAGCCTACGAGAGCGACGATTACACCGCTTTGACAAACGCCCAAACGCTTCAAGGCGAGCTTCGCGCCCTAAACGACGGGATAAATCGGCTAGGAGAGTCGATCGGCGGAATGCTTTACGATAGCTTAGAAAACGGCAAATCGCTGGAGAATAACGCGCAGGAGCTTGGCGGCTACGTACATTCGCTATCGACGGCGACCTCCAAACAGGCGAACGCTTTACAGGAAACGATCGTGGCTGTGGCGGCGATCGCCTCCGCGATCAGGGATACGACCAAAAAAGCGGGGTTAATGGCGAATATCGCCGACGAAACGCAAAAGAGCGCCAAAGAGGGCGCGAGGTTCGCGGGCGCGACTATGAGCGCAATGGATCAGATTGTGGGCGGCGCGAACGCGATCAACGAAGCGATCGACGCGATCGACGCGATCGCCTTTCAGACCAATATCCTTTCGCTAAACGCGGCGGTGGAGGCGGCGGCGGCGGGCGAAGCGGGCAAGGGCTTCGCGGTCGTGGCGGGAGAGGTGAGAAACCTAGCGGCAAGAAGCGTCGAGGCGGCGCGGACGATCAAAGAGTTAAGCGAAGAGAGCCAGCGCAGAGCCGAAGAGGGCAAACTGATCTCTATGCAAATGATGGAAGGTTACGAAAGATTAAGCGCAAAGATCAAAGATACAAGCGCGCTTGTTTCGCAGGTGGCGCAGGCAAGCCGCAATCAGATGGGCGCGATCGAACATATCAACGAAGTCGTTGAAACGATCGGAAAAATGACAAAAGAATCCGAGCGCGTGGCGCAAAAAACGCACGCGATCGCCGCAAGAACTTCAGAAATGGCGCGGGCGCTTGTGAATGCGACGAGTAATAAGAGATTTCGCTCGATCGGCGGCGACGAAAAGATCAAAGAGCTTAAAAGCCTGATCGAATCCGGCTTTAGCGACGAAAGCATAACCGACTTTGACCAGCCGATCGCAAATGAAGACCAAGAACGCTAAACCTTATTTAGCAAAGTAAAACCAACAACCGCGCCATTTCTGCATAGCGAGCGCTTCGTAACGGAGTGGGAAGCGCGCGTATTCAAAGCTTACGAACGATCAAAAGCGATCGTTTCCGCGCTGGAATAACGAGAGAAGAAACGTAAATAACGAGAAAAAAGATTATAATCCAACAAAAAAACAAGAATAGAATATGCAAACCAAAGGCGCATACGTCTATATAATGACAAACAAAACAAACGGAACTTTATATATTGGGGTTACTTCGGATTTAATAAAACGGACTTACGAACATAAAAATCATATCGTCGAAGGATTCACCTCAAAATACGGCTTAGACAAACTCGTTTATTATGAAATATTTGACGACATAGGAAACGCGGTCTTACGCGAAAAACAGATGAAAAAGTGGAATAGAGCGTGGAAACTAAAACGAATAAACGAGTTTAATCCTACTTGGAAGGACTTATACGACGAGATTTTATAAATAGGTCGATTACCCTCTTTGAACGCGATAAAACCGCCGCACTCAGTCATTCCCGCTTCCCTTCCTGGTCATTCTCGCTTCCCTTCCCGTCATTCCCGCGTAGGCGGGAATCCAAACTAAGACTTACAAACGATCGGGGAACAGCGCTTCGCGCTATTTGGATTCCCACTTTCCTACGCGATTTACGCCCCGCTTGCGAAAAACCGCGCTTTTCTCCGCGATGGACGCGCGGATACGCGCTTTTCGCAAGCGGGCGTTATAGCAACGCTAGAGTCGCGGGGGCGACTAAATGTAAGCGAAGCCGATAGATTCAATTCCAATCAAGAGTACGTTAAAGGGATTTTGGCTCAAAAGTCCGGCGCAATATTTACGGCTTAAAGTTTTTATGATTATAGTTGCGGATCGTAAAAGGGAGTATATGAATAAATTGGTAGCTTTTTGTAATAGGATTTACGAGCCAAAGGCGCGTAACTTTGTAATGGCGGTTATTATTATAAACGCGGTAGTTTTAGGGCTGGACACCTATCCCTATTTGCGCGAGCGCTATGGCGATCTTTTGACGATTGTCGATCATATTTGCGTCGGGGTTTTTGTAATAGAGATCGCGATGAAGTTTGTCGTCGTTCGGCTTCGTTTTTTCTTATCGGGCTGGAATCTATTCGATTTTTTTGTCGTGGCTATCTCGCTCGTTCCCGGGGCAAATACGATCTCTGTTTTGCGGGCGTTTCGGATATTTAGAGTTATTCGGCTTATAGGCAGGATAGAGAAGCTAAAAATTATCGTCGAAGCGCTACTTTCGTCTTTGCCTAGTATCGGTTGGATCGGACTGTTGCTAACGATCGTTTTTTATACTTTTTCTGTCTTGTGCGTTACGATCTTTGGAGAAACTTTCGACGAATGGTTTGGCTCGATCGGCGCGGCGATGTATACGCTTTTTCAAATACTCACGCTAGAAAGCTGGTCGATGGGGATCGTCCGCCCGTTGATGGCGGAGTATCCGTACGCATATTTGATCTTTATTCCGTTTATACTGATCGCCTCGTTTATTATGGTCAATGCGCTTGTCGGGATCGTGATCAATTCGTTAAACGAGCTTGCCGCCGCGAAAGCAAAAGAAAAAGAGCAAGAAGAGCTAGGCAAAAGCGATTTAGCAGAGGAGCTTAACCTCTTAAAAAATCAGATATTAAAGATTGAAAAGATGATCGCCGCGCAAGAATCAAAAGAGAAAACGTAAAAGGGTTTAAGCAAAATAAGGATATAAGTTTATAAAATAAGCAAGAAGGGATTAAAATGAGCGCGATAGATAAATACCAAGAGGTTTTAGGAAATACCAACGTGATCGCGTTGGCGACGTCGGTAGATAACGTTCCCGACGTTCGAATCGTCAATTTTATCCGCGATCAAAAGCGTCCGAATGTTTTGCTTTTCGCCTCTGATCGGACTAATCGTAAGGTCGCGCAGTTTGCTAAAAATAACGCCGTCGCGTTTACGAGCGTTCCAAAAGAGGGCGATATTCCGCACGTTCGATCGAATAACGCCGTCGTAACAAAAAGCGCGCAAACTATCGGCGATCTAAAGCGGTCGTTTATAGACGCGATTCCGGGTTACGACGCGACGCTTGAAGCGATCGCGGATACGTTGGACGTATTTGAGATTCATATTAAGCAAGCCATAGTAATTACGGGTTTTGAAGAGCCCGATTTGATTACGTTCTAACGAATTAAAGCGCCTCGATCAGCGCCGTTACGTTTTGAGTAACCAAAACGTCGTTTTGAGCGCCGATAATAAAGCGATCGTTATACGGAATCACAAGCCGCCTTTTTTTGCCCTCGATCGTCAAAGTTAATAGCGGTTCGCTACCCTCGTCGATCCGCTCGATCGTAGCGATTTGAACGCCGTTTTCGACGATAGGCGCTCCGATCAGATCAAACCAAAAACGTTCGCCCTCTTTTAGAGCGATCGTCTTTTTTGTTTCGTCGATCGTGGTAAAAAGCTCGTAGTTGGTCAAAGCCGCCGCCGTTTCGGGCGAATCAAAACCTACGAAGCCGATCAGGGCGCGATTAAAATCGAAGCGATTAATTGTAAGATTTCGCTCGCGTTCGCCCAAAACGGCTTTTAACGTTCGCCCAACGGCAAAAAACTCTGGAAAATCAGAATCCAAGCGAAGTTTCAAAAGCCCATTAACGCCGAAAGTTTTGCCGATTTGCGCTAAATATAACGCGTTATTTTCCGCCAATTACTTCGGTCGCTCGTCAAGCGGTTTGACCAAAATACGATAGCTCACGCCGTCTTTGGCTTTACACCCTGAAACGACCGTTTTAATCGAGTTGATCATATTGCCGTCTTTGCCGATAATTTTTCCCACGTCTTGCTGATTGGCATAGACGATAATCTCCGAAAAATCTGGGTCTATATCCTCTCTCGTAACCTCTATCTGATCGGGTTCGCTTGCGATAAGTCGCGCAAAATCCGCGACGAAGTGTTCGACCATAACTACGCTTTCGCGGCGATTCGCGCTACGGTTTCGCTAGGTTTAGCGCCTACTTTCACCCAATAGGCGTAACGATCGCGATCGAGCTTGAGCGTCTTTTCCTCGTTCATCGGATTGTAAAACCCTAAAATCTCCGTAAAACCGCTGTCGCGGCGTTTCCTGCTGTCTGTTACGACGATACGATAAAAAGGTTGTTTCTTCTTACCGAGTCTAGTTAAACGAATAACCGTCATTTTTGTCCTTTTTTAGTGTGATTATCTCATACGCGGGCTGTTTGTTCCGCCCAGCGCCGATTGCAACTGCGATAAACCGCCTTTGCCCGTAAAACGTTTCGCCATTTTAGCGCCGTTTTTAAACCGCTTGATGATTCTATTGACCTCGTCGATCGACAAACCCGCGCCCGCCGCGATTCTGCTCTTGCGCGAAGGGTTGAGCAGATCGGGATCTTCGCGCTCCTTTTTCGTCATCGATAGGATCATAGCGCGGGTATGTTTGATTTCAGCGGAGTTTTGCAAATCCATATCGCCGATCTTATCGGCTAAAGCGCCCGCGCCGCCGGGCAACATCGCTAGAAGCGATTTGATATTGCCTAGCTTGCCGACTTGCTCGATCTGATCGAGAAAGTCGTTGAAGTTAAACGAACCCTTTTTGATCTTGCGCCCGATCTCTTTGGCTTTCTTTTCGTCGATCGCCGTTTCGACCTTTTCGGCAAGCCCCGCGACGTCGCCGCCGCCCATCAAACGGCTTACGATCCGTTCGGGAATGAAAATCTCCAGATCGCCTAGTTTCTCGCCCGCGCCGATAAAACGAAGCGCGACGCCGAGTTGCTTCGCAAGCCCTACGGCGATCCCGCCCGTAGAGTCGCCGTCAAACTTGGAGAGGATTACGCCCGTAAGCCCTATTTTTTCGTTGAACGCGGCGGCGGTTTTGATCGCGTCCTGCCCCGTAAGAGAATCTGCGACGTAAAAAATCTCGTGAGGGTTGATCGCCGCTTTGATTTCGCTTAACTCGCGCATAAGCGCTTCGTCGATCACGAGTCTGCCCGCCGTATCGACGATCAGCGCGTCAAAATGTCCCTCGATCGCCCGTTTTAACGCGCCTTTTGCCGCGTCGATCGGCGTTTTGTCGGTATAAAGCTCGACCTCCGCCTGTTCGGAGAGTTTGCGAAGCTGTTCGACCGCCGCCAAACGTTGCAGATCCGCCGCCGCGAGCAGAACCTTTTTGCCGCGCTCTTTTAGGTATTTTGCCAGCTTCGCGCTCGTCGTCGTTTTGCCGCTTCCTTGCAAGCCCGCCATAACGACGATCGTAGGCGGGCGATCGGCAAACACAAAGCCTTGATTGCCTGCCGCCGCAAGCGTTTCAAAAAGCGCCGCTTCAAGCGCTTTGGCGAAACGATCCTTTTGAATACCCGAGCGCTTGGTTTCGATCTCCACTTTGGAAACTAGCTCTTTAACGACCTTGTGATGAACGTCGCTTTTCAAAAGCGCTTTTCGTAGCTCCTCAAGCGTCCGCTTTAGCGCCGCTTCGTCGTCAAAGTGTCTTATGCGCGAAACTGCGGCTTTAAGCGATTCGGCAATTCTATTTAGCAACTCTACCTCTTTTAATATACAACGAAAAATAGGCGCGAATTATACGCAAAGCGGCTAAAACCCAAAGAGATCGACAAACTCGATCGGGCGTTTCGCGGCGATTTCGCGCCCCAAAAGAGCGATATAAGCCGCGTGTAACATAAGCCGTTTGTATGGTTTGCCGCCGTAGTTTAGATCGCCCAAAATCGGAGATCCGATATGCGAAAGATGGACGCGAATCTGGTGCGATCGCCCCGTTACGATCGTAACCTCTAAAAGCGTCCGCTTGCCCTCGACCTGAAGCGGTTTGATAACGCTTAACGCGCTTTTGCCGCGTTTTTCGTCGATCACGCTTCGCGCTTTCGCGCCCTTGTAGGTGAAAACGGGCAAATCGATCGTCCTCTCTTCCGCGATCACGCCTTCGACGACCGCCAGATAACGCTTAAGCGCCTCTCTGCGCCGAAACGCGTCGATCGCCTTTTGCAAGAAATCGTCGGTTTTGGCTAGGCACAAAACGCCGCTGGTCTCTTTATCTAGGCGGTGGATCAGCTTTAGTCCAAGCCGTTTTTCGATCGCGTAGCTCTCCGCGCCTCGCGGCTTGTCGATCGCCTTTATCTCTTTATCCTCGTAGAGCGTGGCGATCGCCTTTGGTCGCTCGACCTTAAAAACCGTTTCCGCGCTTACCTCCGCTCTGGCGATCGTCAGGCGTTTGCCGTTTGCATAGACGTATCCGTCGTCAATAAGCCGCTTCGCCTCGCCGTTGCCGATCGCCTCTTGCATAGCTAAAAGTTTATATGCCTTTTCGTTCATCGCGCGTATTGTATCCAACTTTGTTTGCGCCGCGCGCTCCAAAGGCGACCAAAGATATGCTACGATCGCGCCGATCGGCGTTTAGGAGGGAAAAATGGCGAAAAGTTATCTATTTTTAGCGGTTGCGATTATATGCGAAGTGATCGGCACAAGCTGTTTGAAAAGCTCCGAAGGATTTACCAAACTTTTACCCGCCGCGATAGTAGTTATCTCTTATTGCGCCGCGTTCTATTTTTTATCGCTGACGCTTAATAAAATACCGATTGGGATAGCCTACGCGATTTGGTCTGGCGCGGGCATAGTCCTGATCGCCGTAATCGGCGTTTTCGTATTCAAACAGAGTTTCGATCTAGGCGCGATCGTCGGAATTATACTGATTATCGCCGGCGTAGCGGCTATTAACCTATTTTCTAAAACGATCGCGCATTAAGCGCCGCGCTTAAATCCGATCGCTACGCCCGATATATTTCGTAAAACGCTAATCTAGTTATTGACGATATTGGATCGATTTACCGCGAATAACCCGACGCTATCCCCCGCCGCTAAGTTTTTATAAAAAGGTTCTGTCCAAAGCAGATCTTGTATGTTTCACGCCCCGCCAAACCCTCTCTCTAAAATTTGACGGTTTACGAATATAGAATGCGGCAGGGGAATAGCTGCCAAGCGCTCGGTCTTTTGACCTTGCGATTAACAGTGTAGCGCCTTCGCGCCCTAAAAGACTTGATCGTCGTTAAAATCGCTTTTATTCGACCAAAACCCAGATCGCTTATCGGTTTTAACCCTTACGTTTGCAAGCGTAACCGGCGCGTTCTCTTTGCTCGTCAGAAACGAGCGGGAAGTTACGCGGTAGAGGTTAGCGCGAGCGGTAAAAAACCGCCGTTAAATAGTCGATCTATGCGCCGCAGACAAAGCCGATTTATCGGCGACTGTTGCCACGATCGACGCTGTTTTGGGCGCGGATATTACGATCGCGGCGCAAAAACCGTGCTTCGGAGATTAAACTAGTTTAGCGCTCTTAAGGCTGGTATTCTACAATGCGGCAAATATGAAAGCGGCAAACCGAACAAGGGGCGATAGTTGGTTCGATCGGTTTATAAGGAGGGTTTGTCTTGAGCGGAATAAGCTATACGAAAAAGATATAGAGCTTTTGCGCAAGCGCCGCCGAAGCGCGATATTTATTGACGAAAACGATATACTTAATATATTGGAGATACAAAATGAATACGACAGATACGATAAAACGTTGCGAATGGAGCGGCACCGATCCGCTCTATATCCGTTATCACGACGAAGAGTGGGGGCGCGAAGTAAACGACGACGATAAAATGTTTGAATTTCTCGTTTTGGAAAGCGCTCAGGCCGGATTAAGTTGGCTGACTATCCTAAAAAGACGGGAAAATTACCGAAAAGCGTTTGCCGATTTTGACGTTCAAAAAGTGGCGCGATTTACAGAGAAAGACATAGAGCGTTTAATGCAAGATTCTGGCATTATTCGTAACCGCAATAAAATAGAATCCGCCGTTTCAAACGCCCGATTGTTTCTTGAAATACAAAAAGAGTTCGGCAGTTTTTGCAATTATCTAAGATCCTTTTTGCCAAACAAAAAGCCGATTATCAATCGCTGGAAAACATTGGCGCAAGTTCCAGCGACTACTCCGCTTTCCGATACTATCAGCAAGGATATGAAAAAAAGAGGATTTAAGTTTTTTGGCTCGACCATCTGTTATGCGCATTTGCAGGCGGTAGGCTATGTAAACGATCACCTGATCGATTGCGCTTATCGTTTTGTTCCATAACGCAAAAGATCAAATTTTATTAGCGGCATAAGCGCCTCGATCGTTAAGCCCATTGCGCAACTTGTATAGCCTTTTTGGGAGATAATATACGGCTTTGCGAAACTTTCTACCATAATCGCGCCCGCTTTACCTCGCCAATCGCCGCTATCTAAATAGCGTTCTAGATCGTCCTCGTTAAACGGAGCAAAACGATAGCGTGTTTGGCTAATATCAATTAACTCTTTATCGCGCGAGCTAAAAGCCGAACATGTAACGATCGCGACTTCCGCGTCGCTTTGCAAAAGTAGCTTATTTTTCGCGTCGCTTTGATCGCGCGCTTTTCGCAAGATTCGATCGCCGATCGTTACTACGGTATCCGCCGCGATAATAGCGTTCGCTTTGCCGTAAAGAGCGATCGCGCTATGTAGTTTTCCGATCGCGGCGGCATATACAAATCTAAACGGCGGCAGATCGCCTAAACTATCTTCGTCAAAACCGCTTGGACAAACGTGAAAATCCACGCCTACGCCGCGCAGTAAAACCGCCCTTGTCGGCGAAGTGGAGGCTAAAATAATCAATATTTACCCTTTCTTTGAGAGTTTGAATGTTAGCCTATTTATGCGCTCAATTTTATAAACCAATCCGCGCATATTTTCGTATAACGCCTCGGCTATATGCTAGCTCGAAGCGCCGTAAAACGGCAAGGCATATACAGATCTGATAGGCGATGTACCCTTATTTTATTATTTCATATTCAAACTTCAAAATCCCAATGATTCTCCAACAAGTATCACTTTTATTCTTCCGGGTATTTTGCACATTCTTGTTTCAATGATGTAAGAACACATACATTCATCTGTTTTACAATCAAAACACATTCCGGTAAGAGCGCACGGAGTGTTTTCGGGCATTTTGAGAAGTGGGTTTATGGAAATTCTGTGGGCATTTACCGGCGCGGCGTATGTTCTTGCTCTTACTCTTGCATCTTCGGACGTTTTACACACCTTGTTCATTCCGATAATAACAATAACGCTTTTTGGTCCAAATGTCATTGCCGCGACTCTATTTCCTACGCCGTCAACATTAACCATTATGCCGTCTTCGCTGATTGCATTTACGCTTGTCAAATATACATCGCTCAATAACGCCTTACGCATTAAATCAAACCGCTCATCTATCGTTTTTGCGGTATCGCGGTTGATAATTGTAAGGTCTGTTTTATAAATTCTATCTATGAGTCCTATTTCGCGAATTGTAACAGAGCCGCCCCACGAAACCGACGAACCTTCCGATATTAATGACATTGCCTTTTCTACCGCTTCGTCTTTGTTCTTACAGTAAAACGCCTCGAATTTCCTACTTTTTAAACTTTTTATAATCTTAATAGCCGAAAGTTCATATTTTTTACTTATCGCGTTATCTTTTTCTTCCATTTGCCATTTTACTTCCAAAGATAGTTTATACTCAACGAAGTTTCCAGAACTATATCGGTTGGATATACTATCGGGTCTTTTAATATTTGAATTTCCATGATTTTCTCCTTAATTTTTAATACCGTCAATCAATTTTAAGCCATATTATACATAACATTCTTGCTGTATATGATATTTTGACCCGCTCATCTATTAGGCGGCAGCTTCGCGCTTTTCGCGTTCGCCTAGCCAACCAAGAATAAATCACGCCAATCCTAGCTGCCAATAACGGCAAAATCAACCCCCGATCCAACCAGCCACGCGGATACGCCTGCCAACATTCTTACGATCGAAGCAACCGCAACCTGTAGCTTGTCGGGTTTTTGGGGCGCGGTTTTGATAGCTCTTTGAGCTGCGGGCTTTTTCTTTTTTTGCCGCCATATTTACTCCTTGCGCTAACGATTTCGCGCTTGTATTTTCACGGCGCAATTTGTAAAACAAACGGCAAAGTTAAAAAATCGGACGCGGCGAAAACTTGATTTGCGAGGCGGATCTATTAGCGCGCAAAACTTAAGCTAAAGGGCGATACAATAGCGAGATGATATTCTTTTTATAGTTAATCCTTATCGGCTTTTTTCGTAAATCTCGGACTGGGACTCCGCAAACGAAAGAGGCGCTTTAATGTCCTGAAAGGTTAACTATGAAAAGCGTTCATAGCGGTTCTATCTCCATTGCGGAGATTATCAACGATCCCTTCAATTTTACATATAACGAGATCTGCGGCGTTATCGGCGAGAGCGGCGCTAAATCGATCTATTCGCTTTTATACAAAAAAGATTTTGTTAAAAAAGCGCGTTCGATATGGATAAAAGAGATAGTCAAAGACGCGCAAGCGAATAAATATATTTTTGAGCTATCCGACAATAAGCATATAGAAACCGTTAGTATTAAGCGAAGAACGGGCGTTAGCGCGTGCGTAAGCGTTCAGGTTGGTTGCCCGTGCAAGTGCATCTTTTGCGAATCGGGTAAAAACGGCTTAATAAGAAATCTAAGCGCGTCCGAAATAGTTCAGCAGGTTATTTACCTAAAAGAGCGCGTAAATAGAATTGTATTTATGGGCATAGGCGAGCCGTTGTTTAATTACGAGGCGTTGATAAAATCGATCCATATTTTAAGAGATCGAAACGGGTTGGATTTTCCCACAGACGGTATTACCATTTCAACGATCGGAACGATAAAAACGTTAAAGAAAATACGGGAGGAGCATATAAAAATCCAGCTAACGCTATCTCTACACGCCGCGACGCAAAAGGTTAGGGATTATCTTATGCCCGCAACGCGCGGAAACGATATAAACGAAACGGTTAAAGCCGCTTTGTCGTATTCAAAACGGCATAATAGAAAATTGGTCGTAGCCTATCTGTTATTGCGCGGCATAAACGATAGCGCGTTGGATATAAAAAAGCTAGTCGAATGGTTCAAAGACGAAAACGCTATGATCAATTTGCTAGACTACAATAAAACGAGCGGCGCTTTAGCGTCGGTAGATAAAAAGCGGCTAGAGTATTTCAAAAATAGCTTACTTGACTATGGCGTGGAGGCAAAAATAAGATCCTCTCGCGGTAGAAATATAAACGCCGCTTGCGGTCAGCTTGCAAGCATATATAATAAAACAAAAGACGGCTAAACAGAGCGGCAAAGCCGCTCTTGGCGGCGAAGCATATACAGTCCTGTTATGTGCAGTACCGCCGTACTACTGTTGGTCAAAATCAAAACACATTTGCTTATTCAATTGTACTGCTCTTTTTACTATTCCCTTCCCTTTAGATGCCATTACACAATATTCAAATAATCTTTTGTTACAATTTCTTTTTCTAATTACGACAGACTTTATATCATTAAAACCACACATCTCAAACATCTTTTTATATAATAAATCAGAATCAACATTAACTCCAAAAAAAGTTGAATTTCCAATAATATAATATACATCAGAATTATTATTTAAAATAGAATACAATCTTCGTATATGCAAATACATATCATAAAAGTATTTATGAACATATATGCTCATTAACTTTGAATTTTCCATATTTGTACTTAATATTCTATCCACATAATCAGTTAGTAAATTGAAATTAATATTTTCTTCAGGATTCCAAAACATTAATTTACTTGTCGCTGACCCCCAGGTCCCACCTATACAATTCCAATCAATTTCACTTGAATCATTGGAATTGGTTAAAAATTTAAGCCAATACATATATGGACGTAATTCTCTTATATAACTTATTCGATTAGGATAAGGAGGTGAAGTTATTACAATATCCATATTTTTAATTTTTTTTAATGCTTTTGAATCATCATGGAAAATACTTATTTTACCAATGATTTCTTCTTTAGAAGATTCGATTATTGATTCCATTATTTTATAAAATAAATCAAATAATTTATTAATTGGCATCCTGAAATTCCTAGTGCAACCTGATAGAATAAACCAAGGTGGCACAAATGGGGTATCAAAGAATTACAATGGAAGAGCGGGAGGAAATATTTCGCCTGCGTTATGAAGAT
>JAISOU010000059.1 GCA_031275395.1 Helicobacteraceae bacterium
GAGTTTGAGCGCTTCGTCTGCGGAAGCGCGATCGGTTTCGTTGCTTTCGCGGTTTATGGTTGAAACGCTTGATTGCGTTTGATCGGCGATCGGGGTTTGATCGGTTGTCGTTTGAAGGGCTGATCCTTCGTCTTGAGCCTGAATAGGCAGAGTTAAAGCCATAGCAAGAAGCAAGGCTTTGGTAGAGGTTGAAATCATTGAAACTCCTTTGCAGTCGTAGGACTGATATTTAATATCGAAGTCGAATGTTACACAACTAACCTTAAAAGTTCTTTACGTATAAGCGCTTAATTTTTCATCATTTTGAATTTTTTTTTGAAATCGCCCTAAGTTTTGTTGAAGAAACTCTTTTGATCGCGCCTTAAACCTTCGTCTTACGTCGTTACCGCGAAATCGCCTGCTCCATAGCGAAACGGAGGATTGACGCGTGAATACGCGCGCGCTAAAGTCGCGGGAATGGCGGCGTTTGAAGGTTGCGGGTTTAGAATAATTCGATTAGCGCTGGCGATCTTTAGGCTATAATAGCGTACGCGGAAAACCAAAAGGAGATTTAGATGAGAACGTTGGTTTTATTATGCGCCTGCTACGTTGCTATTTTTGCTACGTCGGCGGCGGAATTCGCGAGTTCAGGTCTGAAAGCCTCAAATAGCGGCGACCATCAAAAGGCGATCGCCTATTTTACAGAAGCGCTAAAATTAAACCCAAACTTTCGCGCCGTTTATTATCGCCGCGCTTTAGCGTATAATGAAATACGCGATTACAAAAAAGCAATTGCCGATTTTACCGAAGTTATTAAACTTGACAGAAACGATACGGACGCATACTACTACCGCGCGCAAGCCTATTATAATTTAGGCGATCATCATAGAGCCATAAACGATTATACGCAAGCGCTAAAATTAAATCCGAATCATATTAGCGCTTATTACAATCGCGGATTTATTTACGAGTATAGTTTTTACGATCATTCAAAAGCGCTCGCCGATTTTTCAGCCACAATCAAAATTGATCCGCAAGGAGCGCAACTATATTATGCTCGCGGCGACGTTTATTCCAGAATGCGCGAATACGGCAGAGCGATTCCGGATTTAACCCAAGCGTTAAAACTTAATCCTGAACATCTTAACGCTTACGATAAACGCGGAAGCGCATACGACTTTTTAGGCGAATATAAAAACGCAATCGCGGATTTTACTAAGATGATCGATATTAGCCCAAACGCCGCAAGAGCGTATCGTAGCCGCGCAATGGCTTACGCGCATTTAGGAGAATATGCGAAGGCGATCGCCGATTTCGATCAAACTCTTAAACTCGATCCGATCGACCTAGACGCTTATTATTATCGCGCAAACGCCCATCTAACGCTAAAAGATTACAATAAGGCGATCGCCGATTATTCAGAGTTAATTAAAAACAATCCTAATTTTGCCTACGCATATAATAACCGCGCAAAATCATATATCAAATTAAACGATTTGGCAAACGCGACGATCGACGCTAAAAAAGCGTGCGAGTTAGGCGAATGCGAAACGCTAACCGATATGCGCAATAAAAAACTCTTAGCGGAGTAATCTTTTTTTAGGCTGTATTCGCAGCCTAATTACACTCGTTCATCTTGGCTAAAAACTCGACGTTGTCTTTTGTCGATTGTAGTTTAGAAAAAACGAATTTTAACGCCTCGATCTCGTTTTTCATCTGACTCATTGCGGTTCTCAACGCCCACACTCTTTGCAATTTTGCCGGTTCTTGCAAAAGCTCCTCTTTTCGCGTCCCCGATTTGACGACGTCGATCGCGGGATATATACGCCTGTCGGCTATATCGCGGCTTAGAATGATCTCCATATTCCCCGTGCCTTTGAACTCCTCAAAAATAACCTCGTCCATTCGGCTTCCCGTATCGATCAGCGCCGTAGCCATAATCGTCAAACTGCCGCCGTTTTCTATATTTCTCGCAGCGCCGAAAAAACGCTTGGGTTTATGCAGCGCGTTCGCGTCTACGCCGCCGGTTAGCACTTTGCCGCTCGAAGGCGTAACGGTGTTGTAGGCTCTGGCTAAACGGGTAATTGAATCGAGCAGGATCACGACGTCTTTGCCTCTTTCGGTTATACGTTTTGCCTGCTCTATCACAAGCTCGGCGACGCGGACGTGATTCTGCGCGGGCATATCGAACGTGGAGCTATAAACGTTGCCTTTTACGCTTCGCTCCATATCCGTAACCTCTTCGGGGCGTTCGTCTACAAGCAAGACGATCAGCGCGATTTCGGGGTGGTTTTTTTCGATTCCGTGCGCTAACTCTTTCAACAGCTCGGTTTTACCGCTTCGCGGCGGCGCGACGATCAAGCCGCGCTGCCCTTTGCCGATCGGATCGAAAAGGTCGATAATCCGCCCCGTTAATTTGAGCGGATCGTATTCCATCATAATTTTTTCGTCGGGAAAAAGCGGCGTTAGGTTGTCAAACAGCGGACGGCGTTTCGCCTCTTCAGGCGGCATATAGTTGATCGCCTCGATCTTTAATAGAGCCGAATAACGTTCCTGATCCTTTGGCGCGCGCACCTGCCCCGTTACAATGTCGCCGGTGCGCAAACCAAAGCGGCGAATCTGCGTGTTGCCAACATACGCGTCGTGTTCCGTATTGGAAAAATTGCCGTCGATAGCGCGTAAAAAGCCGTAGCCGTCGGACATAACCTCTAGCATACCGCTAAGGAGTATATAACCGCCTTGCGTTACTTGCGTTTTCAAAATCTCAAACATCAGATCTTGACGTTTGAAGTCGTTCGGATTTTCTATGCCCGCTTCGGCGGCGAGCGCGATTAGCGAGTCGATACTCTTTAACTGGAGCTGTTCGATTGTAACGCCTTCAACGGGCGCGTGGGCGCGGTTGTTCTTTTTGTGGGGCGGGTTTTCGTAATTTTCGTTCATTACCGTTCTTTAGATTTAGGATATGGCATACGCAGAAGTAAAAACGTTGCAAAGACGAATTGTAGTTGCGCGAACCTTAAACGTCATATTTTTACCCGTCCTTCAAGCGCGCGGCTAAGGGAGAGTATATCGACGTTTTCAAGGCTTACGCCCGTTGGAACGCCCTGCGCGATCTTTGAAAAAATCAAGCCGTAGGGCGAAAGACGCTCTTCGATAAAGTAGATCAGCGCGTCGTTTTGCACGCTTGGCGCAAAGGCGAAAACCGCCTCTTGCGCCGATTCCTCTTTGATCATATTTTCGAGCTTGGCAAAGCTCTCCTCGCTCTCATAAACAAAATACAAACCTTTCCACAAACCGCTTTCCTCTAGCGTGAAAATATCTTTCGCGCTTAAAACGACGCAGATTTTACTCCGATCGCGCTCTTCGTCGGCGCAAACGGCGCACAGCTCGTTTTCGCCCAAAGAACCGCAACGAACGCAAATCCGCGCGCTGGCAAGCGCCCGTTCGATCGCGTGGGCTAGTTTAAGCGCCGCGCTTCGATCGCGCATGATAAGCTCGAAAGCGATGTTTCGCGCGCTTTTTTTGCCGATCGCGGGCAGGCGCGTCAGCGCTTCGACCAGATTTTGAAAACTATCGGGTTGAAAATACATTACGAAAGCTTACCAATTTGCTACAATTACGCCCCCAATAATCCTAAACATGCGAGAGAATTATGGACGAATTTGATTATTATGCCGTATTGGAGATTGGTAGAAACGCGACGGCGGAAGAGATCAAGCGGGCGTTTCGCAAAGCGGCGCTCAAATATCACCCCGATAAAAACCGCGATAATCCCGAAGCGGAAGCCAAGTTTAAGCAGATCAACGAGGCGTATCAGGTTTTAAGCGACGAAAACAAACGCCCGATTTACGATCGCTACGGCAGAGCGGGGCTTAATTCGCAGGGATCGAGCGCGGGATTTGACGATATGTTCGGCGATATTGCCGACGTGTTCGATTCGTTTTTTGGCGGCGGGCGCAAACGATCTAGCGGGCGGCATAAAGAGTCGCTAGACATCGCCGCCGAATTGGAGCTTTCGTTTATGGAAGCGGTTTTTGGCTGCAAAAAGACGCTTAAATACCGCTACGCGAAACCTTGCGGCGAATGCGGCGGAAGCGGCGGCAAGCGAAAATCATGCGACTACTGCAACGGACGCGGACAGATCTATCAGCGGCAAGGTTTTATGACCTTTTCGCAAACCTGCCCAAAATGCAACGGAAGCGGCAATATTCTGGAAACAGCCTGCAAGGAGTGCAAAGGCAAAGGCGCGATTTTTATCGACGATAGCATAGAGATCGCCATCCCCGAAGGCGTGGATAACGGACAGAGGCTTAGAGCCAGCGGACGCGGCGCTATGGGGCAGAGCGGTTCGCGCGGCGATCTTTACGTGATTTTATCCGTCAGGGACGATCCCGTTTTTGAACGCCACGACGCAGACGTTTATGTGCAAGCGCCCGTGTTTTTCACGCTGGCGGCTTTGGGCGGGACGATCGAGGTGGCGACTTTGCGCGGCAAGAAAAATCTGGAGATCGAACGGGGAGCGCGGGATAAGGCGCAGATCAGGCTTCGCGGCGAAGGTATTAAAAGCGCGACTAGCGGAAGGCAGGGCGATATGATCGTTCAGATTAAGATCGTCTATCCTAAAAAACTTAGCGACGAGCAAGAGGAGCTTTTAACGAAACTACACGAAAGTTTCGGGCAGGAAGGGACGGCTCACAAAGGCTTTTTTGACGAGATAGCCGATCGCGTTAAAGGTTGGTTTAGCTAATTCGACGTTTTTCGCGGAAAATGAATTAAAACAGACAAAAAATAAGGATAAAAAATGGTTACTACGATAGGAATTACGCAACGTTACGGATCGCGTATTTTGTTTGAAAATATTAACCTTACGTTGGATAAAGGAAAGCGATACGGTTTAATAGGGGCAAACGGCGCGGGTAAAACGACTTTCTTAAAGATCTTAACGGGACAGATCGAGCCTAGCGCGGGCAACGTTATAATCGATCCTAACGCCAGAGTGGGAGTTTTGGATCAAAACCAATTTGCATACGAAAGTTTTACGCTTTTCGATACGGTTTTAATGGGAAATAAGCGGCTCTACGACGCGCTTAAAGAGAAAGAAAAACTATACGCGCAGGGCGATTTTGACGATGAAAAGGTTAATAATCGTTTAGCGGAGTTGGAGATGATTACCGCCGAAGAAGATCCGACATACGAAGCCGATACGAGGGTAATAAAAATATTAGAGGAGCTTGGTTTTCCGCAAGAGGTTCAACAAAAAACTATGAGTCAGATTACGGGAGCAAATAAGTTCAAAGTTCTTTCAGCAAAAGTGTTATTTCCAAATCCCGACGTTTTGTTTTTAGACGAGCCGACAAATAACCTCGATCTGCCTTCGATCGCTTGGTTAGAAGAGCGATTGATTCGCCACGAGGGAACGCTTGTGGTAGTTTCGCACGATCGCCACTTTCTTAACGCCGTTTGCACAAATATGTTAGACGTGGATTACAGAACGATTAGAGAGTTTGCGGGCGCGTACGACGATTGGTATATCGCGGCTAACGTCTTATCGAAGCAAGCGGATTTAGAACGCGAAAAAAAACTTAAAGAAAAAGCGGAGTTAGAGAAGTTTATAGCGCGTTTTAGCGCCAACGCCTCTAAAGCTAGGCAAGCCACAAGCCGCCAAAAACAGCTTGAAAAACTGGATATTCAAGCTATCAAGCCCTCTTCGCGGCGCGATCCAAGTATTGTTTTCAAGCCCAACCGCAAAATTGGCAACGAGGCTTTAAGCGTCGAAAATCTAACTAAGAGTTACGGAACGCATAAGGTTTTTGAAGGTTTAAACTTTACTTTTGAGCCAAACGATAAAGTCGCGTTAATAGGAGCGAACGGAGTGGGCAAAACCACCTTTTGCAAGATCGTTATGGGCGAGCTAAAAGCCGATAAAGGATCGGTTAAGTGGGGCGAAACCGTGCAAAGCGGTTATTTTCCGCAGGATACGACCGATCGGATCGGCGGATCGGCGACGCTTTACGAGTGGTTAAGGGCTTACGATAAAAAAGCGGATCTCGGAACGATCAGAAACTGTTTAGGACGAATGCTTTTTAGCGGCGAAGAGCAAGAGAAAAGCGCGCAAAGCGCGAGCGGCGGCGAAAAGCATAGAATGATGTTGTCAAAACTGATGTTAGAGGGCGGTAATTTTTTGGTTTTAGACGAGCCGACAAACCATTTAGATCTTGAAGCGATTGTCGCGCTTGGCGAAGCGCTTTATCAGTTTGAAGGCGCGGCGATTTGCGTAGCGCACGATCGCGAGCTAATAGACGCTTTTGCTAACCGAATAATCGCGTTTAATCAAGATGGAAGCGTTACCGACTTTAAGGGTAGTTACGAGGAGTTTCAGACAAGGTAAAATCACGGTATGCGTTGCAAGCCGATCTATGATAAAAAAATAGCGATCGCCGCGCCGCTCGGCGATTGTAGAGGGCGGCGGTTATTCTTTTCAAATAGATAAAATCACGACGAAACGATCGATAAAGCGCCAAAGGTTATAGCGATATAAATTAAAACGATTTAGCGCCTATTACGCAACGATCGCCGCGTAAAACTATACCGCTTACTTTTGAGTATCTCTATTTAATAGCCGTAATTTTGTAACCCTCTTTACGAAGCAGAGCCAAAACTCCCTTTTCGCCGCCAAGATGTAAAGCGCCTACCGCCATAAAGATCGGCTCGCTTGCCGACGTATGTTTTTTTAACCGAGTTATAAAGCGTTTATTGCGTTCAAAGATCAGTTTTTCATTAAATTCGTTCATCGATTTTTTTGAGATTTTTTGCGAAGGGCGATCGCGCATATACCAATTAAACAAAAGATCGGCGTCGCCCGCTAAATAAATATCGTGCATCTCTTTTACATAACCTTTTAGCTCCGCGTCGTCCATACTAAGATAATCTTCTAACATTTCGCGTTGCGCTTTATTTGAAAGCGTAGCCATTGAAGTAAGTTGTTCTCCGCCGCTTTCCAGACCTGCAATTTCGATCTGCGGCGCGATCTTTTGCAGTAATTTTTCTGTGCCAAAGTTGGGCGAATAACCCATCTTTAAATACTCGTACACGCTTATAAGCGACGAAACAAACCAAGCGGGCGTACGGTTGAACTTGTCGCTCCCTAACGCTAGAAGGCGGTATCTGGCTTTTAATTCTTCAAAAAGAGGTTCGCCAATCTGATCTTTTAGGCAAGGTTTCTCGCATAAAAACAGTTTCAATTCCTCTTCAGCCTTATCCATTTCTTTGGGCGAAATCTCAAGAATCAGCTTAGAGGAGCTATTTAGCGCGTCGGCAATTTTTGGATTTAGCGAATCGCCTATTCTTCCCAAGTGCATAGAGCCGAGAACATAGATCTTTGTTTCGCCTTTTTGCGCTAAATAAAACGGATAGCGCGCCGCAAGGCTCTCGTCTGTAACCGACGCGGTTTTTGCGATCGAGATCGGCGCAAATAACAACAACGCCGTAAAGAAAAGCGTTAATATCTTGAAATGTTTCATCTCTAATCCTTGTTTATAACTTTTTGATCGTATTAAATAGACGGATCGCCGATAAGACGAGCCAAAAGAGCGCCCGTTCGTTCGCTATCCAATACGCCATCTTTATGCGATTCTTGCGGTTCGCTATCGGTTACGTTTGGCGCTTTGCCCCGCGATCGAGCCCGTCAGAGAATAACCGCGCCCATAAAATAGAACCGCGCTTTGCCGCCGCCGCGCCAAACAACCCCGTAAAAGCCGGTACCCCGACAAACTTGCCGCGTCCTTGCCAAGCGAAGAACATTTTTAACGCTCCTTACAAAACAGGCGTAAATTATACATATATCGACATTCGCGATCGCCGCTTTGCTACAATTGGCTAAAATCGCGCAAAAGGATCGCAAATGAGCAAAACGCTAATTATCGGCGCGGGCGGCGTGGGGCGCGTGGTCGCTCACAAATGCGCGATGAATCAATCGACGTTCGGCGAAATTACGCTTGCGAGTCGCACGAAATCAAAGTGCGATCAGATCGCAAACGAGATCAGGCAAAAATGGGGCGTTTCTATCAAAACCGACGCGATCGACGCGGACGACAAGGCGGCTTTGACGGCGCTGATCAAAAAAACCGACGCGAAAATTGTCCTGAATATCGCGCTTCCGTATCAGGATTTGTCGATTATGGACGCTTGCGTCGAGGCGAAGGTCGATTACCTTGATACGGCAAATTACGAAAGTCCCGAGTTGGCGAAGTTTGAATACAAAGAGCAGTGGGCGCGAAAAGAGGCTTTTGAAAACGCGGGAATAACGGGTTTGCTTGGAAGCGGTTTTGACCCGGGCGTTACAAACGTCTTTGCGGCATACGCGCAAAAACATTACTTTGACGAAATCCATTATTTAGATATTTTGGATTGCAACGCGGGCGATCACGGTTACGCGTTTGCGACAAACTTCAATCCCGAGATCAATTTACGCGAAGTTAGCGCGAAAGGACGATATTGGGAAAACGGAAAATGGATAGAAACGGATCCTTTATCGATTAAACTTGTTTGGGATTATCCAGAGGTAGGCGACAAAGATAGCTATTTGCTCTATCACGAGGAGCTAGAAAGCCTTGTTAAAAATATCAAGGGCTTAAAACGAGCGCGCTTTTTTATGACTTTTGGGCAGAGTTATTTAACGCATATGAGATGCCTTGAAAACGTTGGTATGCTTGGGATTAAACCGATCGAGCATAAAGGCGTAAAAATAACGCCGATCGAGTTTCTAAAAACGCTTCTACCCGATCCTTCAACGCTTGGCTCAAGGACGAAAGGAAAAACAAATATCGGTTGCGTTTTCGAGGGGATAAAAAATGGCGAAAAGCGCAAAATATATATCTATAACGTTTGCGATCACGAGGAGTGTTATCGCGAAGTTTTCGCGCAAGCGGTTAGTTACACGACGGGCGTTCCGGCTATGATCGGCGCAAAGTTGATCTTAGAGAGAAAATGGAAAAAAGCGGGCGTATGGAATATGGAAGAGTTTGATCCCGATTCGTTTATGAAAGAACTTAACGAACAGGGGTTGCCATGGAAAATAAAAGAGCTAGGGGTATAAGATGAAACAAACGGAGGCGATCGCGCCGTCGCAAGAGTGGCGCGTAGCGGATATTAAAAGCGATTTTGAAGGCGGATTTATCGATCGCGTTTCAAAAGAGTGGGCGTTAGCTACGGCTGGAAACGCGAGCGATTACAACGCAATGACAATCTCTTGGGGATTGATTGGTCATCTTTGGGAAAAACCCGTAGCGGTTTGCTTTGTTCGCCCGCAAAGGCATACGAGAATCTTTACGGATAAAAGCGCGTTTTTTACGCTTACTTTTTTTGGCAAAGATAAAAAATCCAAAGTGCATAAGATTTTTGGAAACGAATCGGGCAAAGATATAGACAAAGCCGCCAAAGCGGGCGTTACGCCGATCATTTTCGATGAAGGCGCGATCGGTTTTGAGGAGGCAAAAGAGACGATCGTTTGCAAAAAGATCTATTTTGACGACTTCAATCCGAAAAACTTTCTCGATTCGTCGATCGCGGCGTTATATACGGACGATTATCACCGCTTTTATATTGGCGAAATCGTTAAGTTTTATAAGAAAAAATGAATCTCTCCCCCGCATACGTTTTAGAAGATAGCAAGCTACGAAAAAACTTAGAGTTATTGGCGTTTGTTCAGGAGAAAAGCGGCGCTAAAATCTTAGCGGCGCTAAAAGGCTACGCGTTATGGGATAGCTTCAAACTCGTCGGCGAATATCTAACGGGCGCGGCGGCAAGCGGACTTTACGAAGCGAAACTTGCGAGAGAGGAGATGAACAAAGAGGTGCATACTTTCTGCCCCGCGATCACAGACGAAACGATCGATGAAATATCCGCCCTTAGCGATCATTTAATTTTTAATTCGTTCAATCAACTTCGCGCCTACGAACCAAAGGCAAAATCGGCAAATCCAAAGATCGAGATCGGCGTTCGCGTAAATCCGCAATATAGCGAAGTTAAACCTGAGATATACAATCCGTGCGTAGTCGGTTCGCGCTTAGGCGTTATTCCAGAAGAGTTCGACGAGAGATATTTGGACGTCATTGACGGATTGCACTTTCATACGCATTGCGAGCAAAACAGCGACGCTTTAGAGCGGACTTTAGTATATTTTGAAGAGCGTTTTGGAAAATATCTAAGCGCTATGAAATGGATCAATATGGGCGGCGGGCATCATATTACCCGATCGGATTACGACGTTCAAAAGCTGATAGATTTAATCAAAAGTTTTAGCGATCGATACGGAACGCAAGTTTATTTAGAACCGGCGGAAGCGATAGGTTGGCAAACGGGCTATTTGCGATCGCAAGTCGTCGATATAGTTAAAAACGAGATCGAGATTGCGATACTAGACGTATCGGCGGCGGCTCATATGCCCGATTGTTTAGAGTTTCCCTATCGCCCCGACGTTCGCGGCGCGGGAGCGCCGAACGAAAAAAAATATACCTATCGGTTAGGCGGTCTAACCTGTTTGGCGGGCGACATAATGGGCGATTATAGCTTTGATCAACCGCTTAAAATCGGCGATCGGATTATATTTGAAGATATGATCCACTATACTATGGTTAAAAATAATACGTTTAACGGCGCGCCACTTCCCGCGATCGTTTCTATTGATCAAAACGGACGCGAACGCGTCGTTAAACGATTTGGTTACGCGGATTACAAAAACCGCCTTTCTTGAAGGAAAATTATGAATAAAGACGCGTTGAAAGAGGAGCTAAATAATATGCGATCGGCGCTTACGGAGCTTGAAAGCACCCTAAACGGTATCACAGACGAAGAAGAACGATTATTTTTGGCGCTTGATCAAGGCGGCGTTTTCGTATTAGACGAAATAAAAAAACTTCAAGAACGTTTAGCGAGGTTATTAGAAGACGATGAGCGTTGATATAAAAACTTTTAACTCCCCTAAAGAGGCGATGGAGTTCTTGGAAAATCTTGCGCTGATCGACGAGGATTTTATCTTTCGCGGGCAGCCAAGTCCTAACGATAAATTATCGACTTCGCTTCGCCGTCTAACGGGCGCGCAAGAGGATAAAAAGGTCGATGATCTGCTTAGACGTTTTGAGATCGCGTTAGCCAAAATCGGAATCTTTCCGTTTGAAAAAGCGGGCGGCAAATTAGATTGGCTTGAATACGCAAGACATTGCGGCGCTCCGCTACCCGTGATCGACTTTACATATTCGCCTTATATAGCGCTTTTTTTCGCCTTTAATCAAATGGAATCAAACGCGGATATGGATAGCTTTGTAACAGTCTTGGCGCTAAACGCCAGAAGCTTGGCAAAAGGTTGGGCGAAAGCCGCAAATCGCGCTTTTGGCGAAGATGATTATCTACGCTTCAAAAACGCGAGCGAAAGTCAATTTGACGACGGATTCAAAGCGGGAGTTTTGCAGTTAATTCCATTTCCTGCCAAGAAAAATCGTCGTATGTTGGGGCAGATGGGAGCGCTTTTATACGATACGCTCGATTATCGATCGTTAGGCTTTAACGATTTAGAGGATTTTATAGCTTCGATCGACGATAGCAAAAACAAAAATCCTGCGCTAATAAAGGTTAATATACATAAAAGTTGCGCCCAAAGCGTTTTTGAGCGTTTAGAGTTGATGAACATAACGGGAAGCCAACTATTCTTAAACGAATACGGCGCGGCTATGGACGCGGTTAATTCCTATTTTTATAATTCGCGTATTCACTTTCGCGATCTGGATAATAGATGAGTATAGATAAAGCGATCAAAAACGTAAAACGCCGCAAAAAAGTTCTGTTAGCGGCGCTTTTTCTGCTTACGTTCTTTCTTTTATTGCTTTGGACGTATAGTCGAGGTTTAAGCAACCCGATCAAAACGCCTGAAACGCGAGAGATTCCGCCAGTTTTGGAAAACGCTTTTTTGCGGTGGTTTCGCGGCGAAAACGGCGAACTGCTCGCCACGTTTAGATTACAAAACTATACCGATAAGTTTATTGGCAGAGTCGAAATAAATTGCGTCGCATATTACGCAAACGACGAGGAGGCGGGAAACTACAATCAAAAGATCAGCGTTTCTTTAATGCCTAGCGAAGTTAGAATGCTTAACCGCGCATATATGGGCGTTCTCGATCCGCTTGCGCAAAAGGTTAATTGCGCGTTGGAACGCTGGGAATAAAACCGTTAAAGGAGTAATAGATGAGAAGACACTACAACCCAAGACGATCGCAACGAATAAAAACAATCTTTTTTGTTTTGGTAATCGCCGCGATAGCGCTCTTTATCGCTTTTTCGCCGATATTTGAGCGAGTAGCGCCGCAAGCGGTATTGTTACATTCGCAATATTGGAATCCGACTACGCCTTTAGAGATCAATTTGACCGATAACCGAGGGCTTTTAAGTTATAAGGTTAAGGCAATAGCCGATAATAGGGAAATTATCCTTGCGCAAGGCGAGGCTAAAGGCGTTAAAGAGTTGGCGCTTAGCCTTACCTTTCCGCCTAGCGAAACTATCCCTAAAGATCGCGTCGTTTTGGTTATAGAAGCGCTCGATTCAAGTTTGTGGAACTTCTTTTATGGTAATAGCGTTGAAACGAGCAAAGAGTTTATCATAGATAAAGACGCGCCGATCGTCAATATAGTGGCTAATTCCTACTCTATAGCCTCCGGCGGGAGCGCTCTTGCGATCTTTGAAGCGAGCGATCCTAATATAGACGAGGTTAAGGTCGTTACAAAGAGCGGAAAAGTATTTGTCGCGGCGCAGTTTTACAAACCGCGTTACTACGCGGCGTTGATCGCCCGTGATATTAACGATCGCGACTTTGCCGCATACGCGATCGCGACCGATCTGGCGGGCAATCAAAATCGAGCGCGTATTCCGTTATATCTTAAAGACGTTCGCTACAAAGAGTCCGCGATCAAATTAACAAAAACCTTTTTAGAAGGCAAAGTGGACGATCTTAACTTTCGCTATAACTCTCGCGCAAACGACGCGGAATTAACCCCGCTAGATCGTTTTATTTTTGTTAATGAAGCGTTACGCGAAAAAAGCCTGAAAACCATAGAAGAACACACAAGTCCAAGCAAACTGCCTTCGATAGATTATTTTGAGATCGGCGCGTTTCGTCCGCTTGCAAACGCGAAGCTAGTCGCCGGATTTGGAGAGCGCAGAGTTTATTCGCTCGATTCAAAAAAAGTTAGCGAGTCTTACCATCTAGGAATAGATTTAGCGAGCGTTAGAGAGGCGAGCGTGATCGCCTCGAACGAAGGCGCTACGGTTTATTCGGCGGAAAACGGCGTTTATGGCAATATGCCGATCATACATCACGGTCTTGGATTATTTACGCTTTACGGACATTGCACGCATCTTTATATCGCGCAAGGCGACGCGGCAAAAAGAGGCGCGCAGGTAGGAACGACGGGAACGACGGGATTTGCTTTCGGCGATCATACGCACTTTGAAGCGCGAGTGCAGGGCGTGGCGGTAACGCCGATCGAGTGGATGGACGCGGCGTGGATAAAAGCCAATATAAATAAGGTTCAGGACGACGCAAAAAAAATTATCGACGGACGATCGTAATTTTGCGATAAAAAAGCGATAGAAATGTATTCCTAGAGCGGATAGGATTTTCCTATCCGCCTTTATAAGCGCGAAGTAACCTTCGACAACCTTAGCCGATAACTTTGGCTACTTCTACCAATAAAGATACGGATAGCCGTTGTTTTTATTCGCGTCTATTTTCCAAGGATTATCCTTGTCGTTTCCAAACTTCCAACCAAGTCCGCCAGATCCGTCGCCGTTAATAGCGCTCTCATAAGTCGATCGCGTTTTTAGATCGGCGATTGATTTAGGCGTTCCAG